>NZ_JAKDJE010000056.1 GCF_030454045.1 Psychrobacter sp.
TGCCGATTCGTAACTGGACGTCTGCTTTAAATCGCTTTATGATTATGTTTGATGATCGTATTAGCAGGCATTTAATCTAAATGGCAGTTACACAGAATTCGGGATGGTCTCGAGATCAAAGAACTATAGATATGTTCTGCAATTTATCTGATGCTCAAATTAACAAGTACAGCACTATTTTATCTAAACTTTCTGAGCTATCAGACCTCAGTAATTTCCCAGACTACCCGACATTTGCCCTCTGGATTAGTGGCATCTTACGAGATCCGAAAAGTGTAAGAGAGGAAACAACAAAACGGATTTTTAAAGCTCTTCATAGCAAGACGGATTTTAAACCATGAGAACTAAGGCTGAATTAGATGCAATGAGTCATCAAGAACTCAAAGATTATGAGCAAAGTTTACTTGCTCTGTGGACACCAAGAATGGCTATTGAAAGTGACATTGAAAGGTTAAGCACTCATCACAGCGAATTATTAGAGGTTTTTAATCAATTAAAGAATCCGGATGCACCTAAAAATTCACGTTTAAAAGATTCAATCTTGTCTCTGAAATATAAAATCGAATCGCTTGAAGGTAAGTTGAGTGATCTTATTCAAGATAATCGCTTAAATTCTGCAGATTGAATTATTCAGTTTATTTAATCAAAATCGTGGAACATTGATTAAAGACTAGGCGTGGAACGTGAAAAGTAATAAAAAAAGCCCAGTCATTGACGACTGGGCTAGAAAATTGAAACTACAGCGTTGAATTATAAGGATAATTATAACGCATTTCGTATATAGTCGATACACTCTAAAAATGTCATAGCGCTACTGGGATGAATTTTGCGCAGCCTCTGGGAACGCAGCACGCAAGTAAAATTTATACCAGTAGCGCGTTTAAATCCATAACAGTTTTACATTCAGCTAACTATAAGGTGTATTATGTTAATTTTAGAGAAAATTAAAAATAGATATTAATTAGGAGTAGTAGAAAATGAGTATTGTTGAAGGTACAGAACAACTTACCAATATTAATCAAAAAGTAATAGATAAAGGACAGACTCTTCCTTCTGTCAAATTAAAAGATGGTAGTACAGTACAGACAGGAACCGTAGCTACAATGTTACATAATATCCAACTCTACAATTCTGGTGAACATGAACAAGTTGAAAATGAGTTGATCCTAGCTATACCAACTTTATTCAAAGTAGGACTCTTTGACTTATTCTCAATAGATGAATGGATTAATGGTACCAATCCAGGGCGTAGATTTGTTGGGGAACAAGCTAAAATTTATCTTAAAGAAACCAATAAATAATGGGTAAACTCTTTTAATTTAACATAATGGGCGTTATGGGAATAAAGCTCAACTTGCCTGATAAGCGAAGTTTAAGGGATAAACTAGAATATTCCTACAGGGAGTAGCAACCCATTACGCTATTAACCAAGCTAGGAACGCCGTTAAAAGTCTCCAGCATATTTTAAAAAGTCGAATTCCCCAGCCTGTCTTGACAGTAAATGAGCGGCATAACGATCAATTGCTTCTGCTGGTTTGATTAGCTTTTGGATACTATAAATATCCTGATCTTGTATCAAATACATGTCTTTTTGGATATGGTTGGTGACAGAGAATATCTGAAAATTCTTTTCTTGCTCTAGACCATTAAATCTAGTGTCGAGTAAGGCATGTAGCTGAAAGTGTGTATCATGTTTTTCATCGCCTTTATACCCATATTCCACCAAAAAAGGTTGATCAAACTTTTCCTCTAAAAAAGCTACCTTTTTATGAGCCTCTTTGTCTTTTTCTCTAAGATCTCGACAAACCGACCCTATAGGTGGATTGTTACTCGATGGCAAGCCGCTTGCGGTTAATGGTACTTACCCAATCACTAACCAACGATACTGATCGATAGCAAAAAGCTTGTATAAATGGGCTTGTACAATTTTTGGTGATATTGCATGCTTGGTTATTCATACAAGTAGCCATGTAAATACTTTTGATGGCTACCAAAATCATTCACCGCACCGTCCATCGACATCACTTATATGACCCATAATAAAAAAGCGTTTTATCATAGGCCTAAGACCAACCAATCCAGAAGTCCAATGATACGCTGGACGTTTGTGACGCTTGGCTGGGTATTTTTTATTTTAGGTATTATTGGGATATTACTGCCCGTCATGCCGACTGCGCCTTTTATACTACTAGCGGCAGGGTGCTGGGCGCGTAGCTCGCGGCGCTTTCATTTTTGGCTGATCAATCATAAGTATTTTGGTAAATTCGTTCGCGATTGGGAGAGCAATCATGCCGTGCCGTTGTATGCCAAGTGTTTGGCAGTCATCATGATGGCCGCTTCGACGGCGATGCTATTTTATCGGTTATCTGGTGATATGATGTGGATAGCGTGGTTGGTCGCGGCGGTCTGTAGTGGCGTCGCTATCTACTTGTTTCGCTTACCAAATGCCTAAAATCATTACAATTTGAGCCGATTTCGTCCAATGAGCAGCACTGGTTACACGAAACATGAGATAAGGCTTGCGATACTAGAATGTACCCCTTATAATATGTACAAGCTTAAGAGCAGTTCTGCACCAAATCATTACCTCGTAGTATTAGTTATAATCCTTCGTTTTAATATTTATCGTTCAGTAGCTATTTGCAAGCGTTACCGGTCACTAGACCATTAATAAATTTAAAAGTAGGGTTATACTATGTCAGACGTTCAAAAAGGTACAGTTAAGTGGTTCAACGAAGCTAAAGGCTTTGGTTTTATCGCTCCAGAAAACGGCGCAGACGTTTTTGCTCATTACAGCGAAATCTCAGGCTCAGGTTTCAAAACTTTGGCTGAAGGCCAAGAAGTTGAGTTCACTGTAACTCAAGGCCAAAAAGGCCCACAAGCACATAACATCGTTGCTATCTAATTTTTATTAGAGCAAGATGATCAAAAAAACGAGCCTTCGGGTTCGTTTTTTTTCGTTTGTCATTTGGTGTTAAATGAAACGACAAATATAAAAATGCCTCCAACTACATGGATAGTTAGAGGCATTTTTGTATTAGGCTATGGCGCAGGAGGTGATATAAGCCGCTAAAATGTATAATCGGTCTCTTATACTAAGCTAATACCGATATTGATCAGACCACCGCCCAATATCAACCAGCCAAACATTACCGCACCCAATACCAGAGGTTTGACGCCAGCTTGCTTGATCGCGCTTAGATGCGTGGTTAGGCCTAGCGCAAACATCGCCATCGTAAGCAGTACGTCATCTAGTCTCACCATACTACGCTCAATGCTTGCAGACATTGGCACCCAAGTATGTAATAAGACGATACCGATAAAAATAAACGCAAACCATGGCACTTTGACTTGCTTGACGCGGCTCATAAATGATGCTGTCTCGCTTTTACTACCTTCATGTTCTATAGCGGCGTTATCTACGGAGCGATCTTTGGTTAGCGCAAATGAGAGCGCAAGTAAGAAAGGTGCGAGCATCATCACCCGTATCATTTTGGTCACGACAGCAGTGTCGCCAATCTCAGTATTGATGGCATTGCCCGCGACCACGACTTGCGCCACTTCATGTACGGTTGAGCCCGTGTACATGCCGTACTGCTGGGCACTAAGCCAAGGCTGCAACCAACCAAGCTGATAGAGAAAAGGATAAAGCAGCATGGATATGGTGCCAAAGACCACGACCGTCGCCACAGCGATAGTCACTTTATGTGCTTGAGCTTTGACCACTGGCTCTGCGGCAATGACAGCTGCCGCCCCGCAGATACTCGCGCCTGAGCCGATGAGTATAACGGTTACTTTATCGACTTTTAGCCATCTGGTGCCGATCCAATAGGTCAGCATAAAGGTTGATGTCAGGACGAGGGCATCGGTCATAATCGCTGGCATACCAACGCTCGCCACTTGCGTCATGGTCAGTTTGAACCCATAAAACATGATCGCAAGTCGTAAAATCTGACCCTTAGCAAAGCAAACACCGCCGTTTAGACGCTCAGTGAACTTGGGATAAATGGTATTACCCAATATCATACCCAGCAAGATCGCGAGCGTTAAAGAGGATAAACCAACGATACGTCCGTTCGACCACGCATCCAAACGCGTATCTAACCATAGACAGAATGCACTACCGATCAGTACCACAGCCAAACCAGCCAAGTTACGCTGGCTTGGAATATAGCGGCCCACTGAGCTGCTGACTGACTGCGCAAATGTGTGCATGAGAACCATATCCTATTGCTGATATAAAAATAAGCATAAGCTTATGAATAAACAGTATAAGCTTAAGATATTTATAATAAAAACAGATTAATAAGATATAAACTATCGATATTTTAGGTTAATGTTTTACGGTAGAAATAGATATACCGCGCATGAGTAGCAAAAAAAGACATGTATAGCGAATAAGACAGGCTAAAAAATGACATAAGGCATCATCAATAACATGAAAAAATCTGTACAGACATTGCCAAAGATTACACTTAAGCAGCTCGCTGTTTTTGTCAGTATTTATCAGACAGGTAGCACCAGCCGCGCCAGTGAAACGCTGCATCTGTCACAATCGGCGGTCAGCAGTGCACTGACAGAGCTTGAATCTCGATTACAGATGCCGTTGTTTGAGCGCGTTGGTCGCAGACTCAACCAGCATCCCAATGCGCATCCCATCTATGTACAAGCACAAGCGATTTTAGGGCAGTCGCTCACGCTTGAGCATTATCATCAATATCAAGCAGGACAGATTCATATCGGGGCGAGTACCACGATTGGCAATTATGTACTGCCATCATTGCTTGGCAAGCTCTATGAGGCGCTACCAGATGCCAATGTCGATATGTATATCGCCAATACTCAAGAGGTGGTGAGTGAGGTTGAGCAGCTCAATATCGATATCGCCTTGGTAGAGGGAATGCCGCGGCCGATAGATATGAAAGCCATTGAACTGCGCGAATGGCGCACGGATACGCTCATGGTATTTGCCAAACATGATAGCAAGTGGTTAAAGAATTTCGTGACCTATAGCGAAGATGAGGGCTGCTATCGGCTGAGCATAGATCAGTTAGCGCAGCTGCCGCTACTGGTACGTGAGGCAGGGTCGGGCACACGGCAGATCATCGATGAGCAATTACTAAAATATTTGCCCAATGCCGAGGTGGTAAAGGCGATCCATCAATCAGAAGCCATCAAGCACATGGTGAGTGCAGACATTGGTCTTGGTTGTCTATCACAGCATGTGATCGAGACAGAACTTGCAGCAGGTGAGCTGATACAAGTGCAGGTCGCGGGGATTGATTTGTCGCGGACATGGTGGCTGGTCTGGCATAAAGCCCGTCACCAAAGTCCAATCTGGCAGACCTTTATAGATATTATTCAACAAGATTAACTGAGACAATATCAAAATATGAGGCATAAAAAAGCGCCGTATCAATCATGATAGGGCGCTTTTTTAAAGCAGTCAGTTTTTATAGTGTTAGGTCATGGTAGCGAGGCTTTATGTAGAGACGGGCTTGTCTAGTCTCACCACAAAGCTATCGCAAGGCACATTAGGCAAGATATTATCTGCTGTTGCACCGCTGATCCATGCAGCAATACCTGTGCGCTTATGACGACCGATGACCAATAGATCGACCTCGTGTTTATGACAGTAGCTAACGATACCTTCACTGCTAGAGATCGCGGTCGTGACTTCTGACGTCGCTGCATGGAGCTGGTTACGCTCAAGGAACTGTGCCAGCTTGGCGCGTGCTTCTTGACAGCGCTCGTCATCAATCTCATCATAAAGACTTGACGCAGGCACTAGCTCATAGCCAAAACCCACCATCGTATCTTTGACGATATGCAGAACGGATAACTTAGACCCTAGACGATTTTCGACAATGCGCTTGGCTTTTTGCGCGACGATATCCGCATCAGAGAGTAAGTCAGTGACCAATAAAATATGTTCGTAGCTCATAACGTCTTCCTCATGTCAGATAGTATTTACTATAGCACTACTAGAGAGCGCTGTTAAGTAGTGCTTGTCTATCTCTGAGACCTATCTTATGAGAGAAAGAACCCTTTGAAAAGGGTGACACTGACAGTCATATGCTAGCGATCAATACGCCGAGCATATGACTGAGCAGTACCGATTATTCAGTGACTGGCTCATCGAGCTTGACGACTAAGCTGTCGCAAGGCGCGTTTGGCAATATACTATCGGCTGTTGCCCCCACCAACCAAGCCGCGATACCATGTCGTTCATGGCGTCCAATGATGAGTAAGTCGACCTCTTTTTCATGACAGTAGTTGACGATGCCTTTACTGTTAGAGATAGCGGCCGTCACTTCTGAGTTGACCGCTTCTAGCTCGTTGCGCTCAAGGAAGCGTGCCAGCTTGGCCCTTGCTTCTTGCCATTTTTCATTATCGACATCGCCTGTGAGGCTAGAAGAAGGGACGAGCTCATACCCAAACCGCACCATATCGTCTTCTACAATATGAAGGACTGACAGTCTGGCCTCAGGCGATCCTGCGAGAATACGTTTGGTTTTTAGAGCAACCTTGTCTGCATCGGATAATAAGTCAGTAACCAGTAAAATATGTTGGTAGCTCATAAGATGCTCCTCTTGATAGTTGATTTTATAGTAGCAGTGCAAACGGTTTCTGTTAAGCGTCAGGACTATCATTTGGTGATGGCTTTTGTTGGAATTATGTTGGGCTGTTTGAAAGAGTGGCGAGCACTTCACGATATATTATTGCCCATGTGCTGACTTGACTTATGAATGGTGAAACCCCACTAATAGCGCTAAGCCAATTCTTTTTTAGCCAAGCTAGCCACTATTCGGCATGTCATTATATAACCACGATCAATATTCAAAAATTGATTGCAAAAGCTTATAGAAAGCTGTGATGAGCGGCATTCAAACCCAAGCGTTCTAATAAGCATTTTTATGACTGATCTACCGATTTTTTATTACTCTATTTACCCTGATAGTCAGGGCACTATACGCATGATAAGCGATAAGGATAACTATGACTGAAACCCCATTTACTGCGGATCTCACGTTGCATCCAGCATTTGAGCTGCTTGAGCACCGCCACATTGAGGCGCTATCGATGGATGTGCTGATCAGTCAGCATGTAAAAACAGGCGCGATGCACTATCATTTAGCGCATCCCAGTGACGAAAATGCTTTTTTGGTGGGCTTTCGCACCCAGCCGATGGACTCAAAAGGTGAGGCGCATATTTTGGAGCACGTGGCATTGTGCGGTTCCAAAAAGTTCCCAGTACGCGATCCATTCTTTTCGATGATCAAACGCTCATTGAACACTTTTATGAATGCGATGACTGCAGCAGATTGGACGGCCTATCCGTATGCCACGCAAAACAAAAATGACTACTTTAACTTGCTCTCTGTCTACCTTGATGCCTCGTTTTTCCCCAATATTCACCCGCTTGATTTTGCGCAAGAGGGCATCCGCGTGGAGCTGGACGAAAACGACAAGCCGCAGTTTAAAGGGATTGTTTTTAACGAGATGAAAGGGGCCATGAGCGGCGAGATTGATCAGCTCTATCATACAGTTGCGCATCACCTATTCCCAACGACCACCTATCACTACAACTCAGGTGGCGATCCTGCCCAGATTCCTGACTTGACGCATACTGAGCTGACAGCCTTTCATGAGAGTCATTATCACCCCTCAAACAGTGTCATCATGAGCTTTGGTAATATTCCTGTTGCCGAGACACAGGCCAAAATACATGAAGATGCCTTGATTCAGTTTGAGGCGGGTAAAAAGCATGTCTCGCGTCCAGAGCAGCGTTTGTCTGCGCCCATCAGTGCAGTCGATACGTATACGGCTGATGAGGCAGGTCCAGATCAGACCCATCACGTGGTCGCTTGGTTGTTGCCAGCGATTACCAATCCTAAGCAGCGTTTGGCATTACGTTTGCTCGAAGGTGTGCTGGTTGAGCACTCAGGCTCGCCATTGCGTGCCTATCTTGACAGTCACCCGCTAGGTAAAGCGCCAAGTCCACTATTGGGGCTCGATGACAGCCATTATGAAATGGTCTTTTATACAGGTCTGCGCGGCTCTAACCCAGAGTATGCCGAGGCGGTAGAGCAGGGCATCATTGATCTGCTGACTGAGGTGGCAAGCGCGCCAGTCGATGATGAAACCATCGAAACCATCTTGCACCAGATTGAAATTGATCAGCGCCATATCGGTGGCGATAGCATCCCTTATGGTCTGAACCTGATGCTAGAAGGCTTTAGTACGGCCATTCATGATGGTAATCCTATCGACGTGTGGGAAGTAGATGAGCATCTACAGTGGCTACGCGAGCAAGTCGTCGATCCGCAGTGGCTACCAAACTTAATCAAGACACATCTGCTGGATAATCCGCACCGTGTACGCGTGACCATGACGCCAGACAGCGAAAAGTCAGCCCGCCAAGCGGCAGCTGAGCAAGTGCGTCTAGATACCATTGAGATGGATCTGACTGCTGATGACAAAGACATCTTGCACAAGCAAGCACTCGATCTGGCAGCCCGTCAAGCAGCGCCAGATGATTTGAGCTTACTGCCAAAGGTAGGTCTAGAAGACGTACCAACAGATATTAGCTTTAAAGAAGGCGTGCAAAAACAAGTACGTTTAAGCGGACAAGACAGTACCCTATTTAAGTACGAAGCGGGCACCAATGGTATCTATTACTATCAAGTCATTGTGCCGTTGACTGAGGCAATTGGTAACGGCAGCGCCGCTGAGCTGCCAGTCAATGATGTGATTAATCATCCATTGTTGCCTATTTATTTAAGCCTACTATCTGAGCTAGGCACTGACTCGCTCAGCGCCCATGAAATGCAGGCCAAGCAAGCCGCGCATTCTTCGGGTGTGACCGCGCGTATCAGTCAGCGTACTCATGTGGATGACAGCCAGTCCATTAGCAGCTACTTTGTCGTGGCAACGCGTGCGCTCAACCGTAAGCCTGAAGCGATTGATTTGCTCAAAGAAGTGATGGAGCATAGCATCTTTACTGAGCATGGCCGTATCAAAGAAATCTTGCAGCAGCGCCAAGCCAGCTGGCAATCCAATTTGGCAGGCTCTGGTCACTCATATGCGATGCAGACAGCGAGCCGCGGCATGAGTCGTCAAGCGCAGCTAGAGTATGTGCGCAGCGGTTTACCAGCACTAAACGCACTCAAAGCGTTCTTGGGTCATGCCAGTACCGATGATGCACAGTGGGATCATTTAGCGACCAGTTTGATGGACTTGCATCAACGTTTGATCAGTTTGCCTAAGCATGCCGTCATCATTTGTGAAGCCGAGCAAACGGAACGCTTGAGTGGCCTGATCGTCGATAGTTGGGAAGACAGTCAAGCAGCAGCGTCTACTGAGAATGTAATTAACACTGAAGCTAACGTTCCAAGTGAGTTTGCAAATCTGCATCTAGACACTGCTCTAAATGGAGAAAAAGACGCGGTCAAAGCGTTAGAAAGTGGGACTGCTCTCGATGTTGCAGATTTAGCGTGGTTAGTACCGACCAACGTTTACCATAATGCCAGCGCTTATACCGTACCCGCTGCTGACCATCCTGATACTGCCGCATTAATGGTATTAGCGCCTTACCTACGTAATGGCTACTTGCACAGTGCCATTCGTGAGCGCGGCGGTGCCTATGGCGGCGGCGCAGGCTATGACGCTAATGCTTGTGCGTTTAAGTTCTTTAGTTACCGCGATCCGCAGTGCGCTGAAACCTTTGAGCATTTTGAGGCCAGTATCGAGTGGATCTTGAATGAGCCACAAACCGATGAGCAATTAGAAGAAGCGATTTTAGGTATTATTTCCGGCATGGATAAACCGGGCTCTCCTGCAGGAGAAGCGATTAAGGCGTGCTTTGCCAACTTGCATCATCGCGGTGCTGACTGGCAACGTAAAATGCGCGCCGCTATCCTAGCCGTGACTCTTGATGACTTGCAGCGCGTTGCCAAACAATATCTGCAAGGTCAACAGCATGTACGTGCCGTATTAGCACCTTATGATAAAGAAGAGACGGTGAAAGGTCTTGGTTTTGAAGTATGTAGAATTAAGGGCTAAGACAATTAGGTTTGTTCTTTATTAAAAGTTAAATATAAAAAGCCAAGCATGATGCTTGGCTTTTTTGTGTTTGCTGACTTATTTTTATTAATAGCGTTTTTATCAATAGCGCTTGATGCTTTTGTCTTTACTGATTAGGTCTTGATGAACAGGGAAGTCACTGTGACTGTTGTGCGCTTTACGATCAGCAAAATAGCGTTTAAGTGTGCGACTGACCGCCTCAAAAGCAATGTCGTCCCATGGCACGTCTGCTTCATCAAATAGTGCGCACTCTAGGCTCTCCACACCTGAGCCAAACGCACCGTCTTTGAGCGTGGCCAAATACAGGATATAAATTTGTCCAATATCAGGAATGTCATAAATACAATATAAGTGGGGATCGAGGACGGACGCTTCTGCCTCTTCAAAACTCTCGCGTGCCGCGCCCTCAGCGATGGTTTCACCATTTTCCATAAAGCCGGCAGGCACCGTCCAGTAGCCATAGCGCGGCTCGATAGCACGGCGACACAGCAGCACTTTGCTTTCATGAACGACCAACGTGCCACAGATGACTTTGGGGTTTTCATAATGGATATAGCCGCAGTTTGGACAGACCAAACGTGGCATGTTGTCCATTTCTGGTACTTTGTATTCGGCCTCATGACCACATTCGAGACAATAGCGCATATCAACTGCCTTATTTTTAATAAATATCGTGTATGCACGTATCTTAAAAGGTTCTAGAGGATTCTGATGTTTGCTTTTGTATACAGCAGGGATAACGGCAAATAATACGAAGAATATGCTTTTTAATTTTAATGAGAAAGGTGAGGCTATTTGAGCTTTATTACTACCAAAAAAATTGTTCTGACAGCGCACTTCAATCGTCATCAGGGCATTGTTATTTTATCGAGTTTATCTTACAGGAGAATTAGGTTGTTGTTGCGAGCAGCTGTGTGCGTAGCCCCCCAGCGACCGACGCAGAGAGTGGAATCAATGGCGTCACCGTGGCTTGAAAGTCATGATAAAGATCTTCGCGCGTTGGATAGACCACTGTACTCAGATTGCCATCCGCATCAACTTCATGACGCCAGCCGCCGTGCTCAAGATCAATCAAGGTGCTGGCAATATAGTCCCAAGCTAAGCGGTAGTAGTGCTCAAAGCGTGGATCACCCGTGCGGCGTGATAGCATCAGTGCGGTATTGGCCATCTCAGCCTGTACCCAGTAAGGACGATTAGCGATTGAAATCTCATCCTCCCAGCCAATAGTATAGACCATACCGGGCTTACCATCGGGAGCCCAGCCGCGATCAGTAGCGCTGTCAAATAAGGTGATGGCATCAGGTAGCAGCCAATCAGGCACCTCATAATCACGTGCCGTACAAGCAGATTCAACTTTTAACAACAATCCTGCCCACTCGGCGAAATGACCCGGTGTCAGCCCCCAAGGCCGCAAGTCATCAGAAGGCTCGTTGACATCATAGTCGGGCAACAGATTCCACCCACTATCAAAATGCTCAGGCAAACGTCCATCGTAAGTCTTAGGAATATTATGCCCGAAACGCTTGGCCAAGCTAAGCGCGCGATCAAGCCAACGCGTCTCACCCGTGGCATCTGCCAATGCTAAGCAAGCTTCGGTAGTATGCATGTTGCAATTGGCACCTCGATACGCTTCAGGATCAGACCAATCAGCGGCAAAAGAAGGCAGCATTGATTGCTCATCTTCTAACCAAAAATGCTGATCAATGATTGTTATTGCAGCCTCCATCAACTCTGTACCGCGCGGACGATCTGCGATAGTGGCAGATGCGCCAGCAAGTGCGACAAAGGCATGCAGATAGGCATTTTTGCGCGATGGATTGTCCAAAGTAGCAGACGCATCACTGAACCAGCCACCATTTACTTGATCTCGTAGCGGTCCATCTAGGAGCGCATCGATACCATGGTCGCAACGTGTGGCGGCCCCAGGCACACCCATCAACGTTGCTAATGCATAGCAATGTACCATTCTAGCGGTGATGAGGCTTTTTGCCGTGTCATCAACCATATTGCCATCATGACCGAGAGTCGCAAACCCTGATGGTACGCGCGCTTTGGCATAATGATCAAGTAGACGCTGTCCTTCGTTAAGTAGCCAATGACGATGCATACCGCGATCTGCCCAGCAAATAGATAAGAGATCGGAGTGATCAGCAGTCCTAGCCATTGGTAATCATCCCGCCATTGATATGTAGCGTCTGTCCAGTGACAAAGCTGCTGTCTTGGCAAGCAAGAAAGACATAGGCTGCGCCCATCTCACGTGGCTGACCCATCCGCCCCATTGGAGAGGACATTGATTCTAGAATATCTTTGTCAAAGTCTTTGAATACCAGTTGAATCTCGCTCACCACAGGACCTGGTGCTACTTGATTGACACGGATGCCACGATCTAATAGTTGCTGTGACAGCGCACGAGTATAGCCAACGATAGCGCCTTTGGTAGCAGTGTACGGTACCAGCACATCGTTGCCGACATAGGCATTCACGGATGTGGTATTAATGATACTATCGCCTTCTTTCATGTGCTCAAGGGCGGCGCGTGTCGTATAAAACATCCCTGCCATATTGACATCGAAATGCTGCTGCCAGTCTTCATCACTGACTTCAGACAAATCATGATAGGGCTTTTGCATGCCCGCATTGTTGATCAGCACATCGATACCGCCCCATTGCTTCACGACAGCTTCTACCGCCGCTGTGCAACTACTGCTATCAGCCGTATCACCTTGCAAGACTAATGCTTCTGTGCCTTCTGCCTCAATGCCTTCACGTGTCTCATTGGCGCTCTCTTCATCAGAGTGATAAAGGATGGCAACTTTGGCACCCTCGCGTGCCATATGAAACGCCACTGCGCGGCCGATACCGCTGTCTCCGCCCGTAATCAAAATGCGCTTGTCTGTCAGTTTGCCTGAGCCTTTATAATTGTCATTGATATATTCGGCAGGTGGCATCATATTATCGATTTGGTCTGTCATAACTCGTATCCTTTGTTTTATTTGAGGTATTATTTATTGTTGTTACACAAAACTACGCTACTGGTATCCGTATTTTTATAATGCTATTTTAGAATACCTGCCTCATAGCCTTGTTAGCAGTCATCATAATATTCAAAGGCAACTTTTGGAATATTGCTGGGTTAATGTTTGGTAATTTAAAGATGCTGTCATCATACTGATTATGACCGCTACACAGATCGAAGAAGGCATACAACGTCAGTCTAATTAAACGGGACTATAGTGGGCTAAGTGAGAAACCATAAGATGTTGAGTTGCTTAAACAAGCTTATCAAGCAGGCAAAAAAGAGATAGTAGACTTATAGTAGGGCTTTTATCACCACCCACTCTACATAACAAAGCCTATACACAAGTACTAGTGGTTCTGTAGCCATCCCAATGCCTATACCCAGATATAAGGTTTTGTTGATACGATTGCCCCTTTATATTGTTCAAAACATCAGAAGACAGATCAATGAACGCGACAAGCCGACTGATAAAAAACTGGCATGCCTCTAAGCCAACTGGTGTGCTGATACAGGCATCTTCATAAACCATATGACGATGGCTACCCATAGGATGTGATAATGACTCTACCCAACAATCTTGATCTTTTTCAGAACGTTAGCGTGGCTGTGCCAGCGCTCATTCGTCATCCTACGCTCAAAAAACTTGCCGAGCGTGTGCAACATGAAACCTTAAACGCGCTGACGACTCCAGCAATGTATGAGGCTCACAATACCTCACCTAGCATGCGTATTTTGGACAGCTTGTATCAGACACCGATTGCCGATGCCTCAATATTGGTGGCAATTACCAATGAGCGTCGACCCAAGCTTTTATTGACGCGCCGTGCTGCTCATATGACCAGTCACGCAGGTGAGGTGTCCTGTGTCGGCGGTAAGCATGATAGGGGTGATGGCAATAACGTGGTCACTGCATTGCGAGAGGCGTGTGAAGAGACAGCGCTACCACCCAATAAAGTGCAGCTATTGGGTCAACTGCCGACTCAAACATCAAAGAGCGGCATGAGCGTACGTCCAATTGTCGCGCTTATCGCACCAGGTCTGGTGCTGGTCCCTGAGATGGGAGAAATATCACGCATTTTTTGGGCGGATTTTGAGTCGCTCGTCACCCAGCCGATAGTAGAATATGCCGTAGAGTACAAGATGCAGGAGCAAGCAGCGACCTTATTGACGCCGAGCTGGCAGGTTGATGGCGAGACAGTCTGGGGACTCACAGGACGGGTGATTGCCAATCTGCTAGAGACAGGATTTGATCGAAAGCTAGACTGGTATTACCGCGTAGGAAATAAACGTTGAGATACGACTTAGCTTATTATTGATAGTAGTCGTCATTTTCTTTTAGCCACCAGTTCATATTGTCTTGGCGTTTGGCTCGAAAAGCCTCTAGTTTTTGTGCAACCTTTGTATTGTGTTGCCGTGCGGTATCAAGCGCAAAAAGAATCGGCACTGAAGACAGTACACCAAATCGTATCTTGGATTTGGGCAAATCCAAGCCATCGCCAATATCATCACCGACCAAGGTGCGCGTCACACTGGCATTGACCATCTCCACAAATCGTCCGCGGCGATTGTCTTCGCCCATCAACTGACGCGGCAAATCATGCAAGGCTTTTGCGAGTGGCTGACCCATCTTAAAGTCAAGCTGCTGTATCGACAAGTAGGTATAGAGCCACTCCCAGCTAGCCGCTTCATCTTGTGGCAGACGCGCCAAATCAACACCCATCCAATAACTGGCAAGATTCCACAGATGCAAGATACCCTCTGCTTCCTCAGTGCTAATACAGGCACCCAATAGTCTCAGACCGCGCATAATCAATAATGAGAACTGTAAATGGGTAGCAATCATATCAGTTTGGTTGATGGGTACGCCCCAGTAGGCAGTGTTCCAACTGCCATCAGGATTATGATGTTGGTCGGCGCTTGGTATGACGCCCGCTGCTGCATTGCCCTTACCTTTGAGTAAATTTTGCCGTACTAGCGTGTGAATCTGGCGGACTTTAATGGATTGACGCCAACCTTCAGAGCCAATCGCCAATACCTGATCGATAGGCTGGCGCTGATTGCCTGTATTCCTATCTAATTGCGGATGCTCAGAAACCGCCAAAATGTAGGCGTACGTGCGCATGAGACGCGGTAGCGCATCGTGCATTAACGCACCTGTTTGGATCAGAGGAAGCGACAGCGCGGGGATACTATAACCTGCCATCAGTGCCACGTTGCGCAGTAGCCAAATCAGCATCAGCGGATAGCGCCGATAGGCAACAGCGCCAATCTGAGCGAGCTTGGGGTCGAACCAATCAGGATGATGGTCAAATTGCTCGGTCAATTTACGGAATGATGGGTGGGTTATATCATTATCTAAGCCGTTGCCAATAATGAGCTGCTGTAAGGGTTTGGCAAAACGAATGTTGTCAGTGGCTAAAGCATCTGCGAGTGGATCGCCAATATCGTAGCCAGCGACCATCTCATCCAATAGCGTAGATGAAATAGTAAAATCTTTGGGAAGTAGATAGCGTTTGATGCGGCGCAAAACTTGTAAATCACTATGATCGTCGATAGTGGTTGTACGTCCATGACGCTGATAAGAGGCGGTCGATGTAGGGTGTGCATGGTTCGATGAGATACGGGAGGTCTTGTCGGTTTTTTTATTCATATGATTAAGTACCTTTATGATTGGGCTAATCAATATTATCTGAACCATGAGAGTGAACGATAAGATCGCTCATAATAATAGATGGGCTCAATGCGTCTGGTTGTCTCTGTGCGCTAATGATACGGGATGTGGGAGACCGTAGCTCATCAGACAGTAGCGGCCTTTCACGGACCCCTTATGTATGATTTACTCATCGAGACATCGTTATCAGCTGTGGCTTATCCCATCCATCAATATTAGGTATTCTAAGCGTTCTAAATTGGGCGTACCTTGGATTAATGATAAAAAAGCGGCTGATAAGCAAAGATGCTTGTCAGCCGCTCGTTTTATATTAGTGCGGGCGTGTCAAATCAACGGAGGTGCCACTGACGTTGTCTTTTAAGCTCACTTTGAGCATGATGTAACCTGCGATACCAGAGACGATAGAACCCATGATGATACCCAAACGTTCATCAAACATCGTGGTATCACCAGCAAAGGCGAGGCCACCGATGAACAAGCTCATGGTAAAGCCAACGCCGCACAATAACGCTGCACCATAGATTTGCTTATAGTTCATACCCTTTGGCATGGTTGAAATACCAAGCTTAAAGATCAACCAGCACATGATCATAACGCCTAACTGTTTACCGATAAATAGACCAGCGGCAATCCCTAGGGGCACAGAATGGAATAGCTCATTAACGCCTGCGCCTTCGAGTGAGATGCCAGAGTTAGCAAATGCGAAGATTGGCAAAATACCAAAAGCGACAGTGTTGTGTAGATCATGCTCTAACTCTTCAAGCGGCGAGTGCTCAGGGTCAGTACGGTCGAACATCGGAATGAACAGCGCTAAAACTACCCCTGCCAATGTTGCGTGGATACCAGACTTGAGTACCGCAATCCACATGATGATACCAATGAGTAGATAAGGCGTGATACTCGTGACGTTTCGACGATTGAGAATATAGAGGAATGGCAAGCACAGACCAGCGACGGCTAAGGACTCTAGTGACAGCTCACTGGTATAAAACAAAGCGATGATTAGAATCGCACCAATATCATCAAAAATAGCAATGGAGACCAAAAAGACTTTTAAAGAGTTTGGGACACGATTGCCCAAAAGGCTCAAGATGCCCAGGGCAAAGGCGATATCTGTGGCCGAAGGAATGGCCCATCCTTTCCAAAACTCTGGCTCATGATAATTGAAGAGTAGATAGACGATTGCTGGCACGATCATGCCGCCTAGCGCCGCACCAGCTGGCAAGATGATTTGTTTGACGTTAGACAACTCACCAATCAATACTTCACGCTTGAGCTCCAGTCCAACTAAGAAAAAGAAAACCGCCATCAGGCCATCATTGATCCAATGATGGGCATCTTTGGCAATCGCAAATTCACCAATTTGAATCGCAACTGGCGCATGGATAAACCCTTCATACCAAACATTCAGAGGGGAGTTGGCAATGATCATTGCAGCAATAGCAGCCAATGCTAAAACAATACCGCCTGCTGCCTCAAATTCAAAAAATGCCTTAAGCCTTCGTATTGCCATATCATCCTCATTCACTAAATAACAATTTACTAAATAACCTCAAATATCTGCGCTACTACTGGTCAGGCTTAGCAGGCAGATAGAAACAGTTTCTCACACTCTTATTAATATAGACAACAAAATACGCTGAAATAAAGCCATTAGTCTATCTGGTTATATCAATGCTTGTTGTATTAATCATGGTGACATTATAAAGGTGATACGATGGGCAACATAGTTGTAAGTCGTTAAATCTTTTTAACAAAACAGCGTTTATATAAGAGATTTAGAATACTATGGACCAAATCTAGCAGACTTTTGGCTATTTTTGGCTTTTTTTGCCATTTTATCTTTATAATGATCAGCGCTTTATCATGGTGCCTCTTCTCTCAAAAACGTCTAAAGACGCTTGAGGCGTCTTGCTATTGGCACGCGCATTCATAGTGACAGCAGTCACTTTCTAGCCTAGTTGTCTAAATGTTTCGGTCTTTCAGCACCTAAATACTCTAGTACCTAAATATTTTAGTACTTGAGTTTTTCATTACCTGAGCCTTTGTGTATTTACGTCTTTGAGCACACAAACAACTAGCGCTTCTTTTCTTATTATAATATTTGTAGGTTAGCACTATGGACTTAACCTTCTCACTAGAGATTATTTTGATGCTGACGGCGGTTGCAGCCTTGGCAGGATTTATTGATGCGATTGCTGGTGGTGGCGGACTATTGACCATCCCAGCCATGCTACTGGCCAATATCCCGCCAGTACTCACGCTTGGAACCAATAAGCTACAAGCGGCGTCAGGTGCATTGGCTGCGTCTGTTACCATGATAAAAAAGGGCGTAGTCAAACCGCAGCGTATCAAAATCGCCATTCTTGCCGCTTTTATTGGGTCGGTATTGGGCACTATTGCGGTGCAAATGTCGCCGCCAGACTTACTCGAAAAATTGATTCCCTTTTTGATTGCGGCTATTGGTATTTATACGCTGTTTGCTCCAAAGCTTGGTGAGGTGGAAGCCGCCCCGCGTATCTCAGAGGGTAAGTGGCAAAAGGGCGTGGCCCCGTTGATTGGTTTTTATGATGGGTATATTGGTCCAGGTACGGGAATGTTTTTTGCGCTGGGTAATGTGGCACTACGTGGTCGTCAGATTATTGAAGCGACAGGGACCGCAAAGGTGCTGAACTTATCTACCAATATCGGCTCACTGATATTTTTTATTTTGGGTGGCAATGTATTGTGGAAGGTGGGGCTGGCAATGATGGTAGGCCAGACTATCGGTGCGTACTTTGGCTCACATATGGTGGTCAAAGGGGGGAGTAAGCTGATTCGTCCGATGATTGTGCTGGTGTGTCTAGCGATGTTGACCAAATATGTGTTTGGCTAAATGAAAGTAACCAAACACGTTATCCAACAAAAAACCTCAGCCAATGTGACTGAGGTTTTTTATTTCTTAGATTAACACACCAAGTGCAACGCTAATTAATATTATAGAGAGACCATCCCGAATTCTGTGTAACTGCCGTTTAGATTAAATGCTTGCTGATACG
>NZ_JAKDJE010000057.1 GCF_030454045.1 Psychrobacter sp.
AGACAGTATATAGCTTTAGAGCCTACGCCAGCATGAATAATGTCCATTACACCTTGTTTTCACATACTGCTAACGTACAGAGTCCTCTATAAAATTTGATTTAACTACCAAGAATGAGCTACTAAAAAATAAGCATCTGAGTAGATTAAATAACGGGTTACTGTTTCTAAAATTGAAATACCTTTCAAATCAACAGTTTTGACGTGTCTAAAGTCAATATTCGATTAATCTAAATCGACAGAAAACTTAGTGACACATTGCGGGCTTACATTAACATAACTACAACTAAACTCGTTACAGGCATACGAGAACTTGATAGTTTATATTTGGGTTTGATATAGGAAAAAATATATGTTGGAGAGTGAAGGGTATTCAGAATTGATCAGAGTAGATAAAAATTTGTGCTCGATACATTTATCTTTCAATGAGATATTCAAAGCAAATAGGCGCAACAAAAAAGCGCCCTATTATTGATATAGGGCGCTTTTTTCAAGAGAAGTTACTTATTGTTGAGGGTGGTCTGCATGATGTTTCTCACGCAGTTTTTGACGTAATACTTTACCTACATTACTCTTTGGCAGATCACTCACAAATTCAATATAGCGCGGACATTTATAACCCGTCAGATTGTCTAATGCAAAATCTGTAATCACTTCCTTAGTCACGTTATTGTCTGCAGGAACCACATAGATTTTGACTGCCTCACCTTGACGCTCATCAGGAATGCCAATCACAGCGCAGTCAATCACCCCGTCACAGTCTAGCATCACAGATTCAACCTCACTTGGGAATACATTGAAGCCTGAAACCAATATCATGTCTTTTTTACGGTCTAATAAGGTAAAGTAACCTTTTTCATCCATACTCGCGATATCGCCAGTACGGAAATAACCGTCGCTTGTGAAATCATTAGTGCTGTCTCTATTATAGTATCCAGAGGTTACACTAGGACCTTTGATACACATCTCACCTGCTTGGTGCGTGCCCACACGCTCACCATTTTCGTCAATAAGAATGATGTCAACATTGGGGACAGGTATCCCAATTGTACCGTTGAATTTGTCATCGGTGACGAGGTTCGCTGTACCGCCTGCGACCCCTTCTGTCATACCCCAGCCTTCAACCATGGGGCAGCCTGTCACCTCCAGCCAGCGCTCGGCTGTTTGTTTGGTGGCCGCCATACCACCAGCTTGAGAGATACGTAATGGCGCAAAATTCAAGTTTTTAAAAGAGGGTGTATCAAGCAGCCCCTTAAACAACGTATTGACCGCAGGGAAAATATGGAAAGGCTGTTTTGACAAGGTTTTGACAAACCCTGGCATATCACGCGGATTCGGTACCAATATAAAGGTGTAGCCTGAGCGCATACCGAGTAGGCTCAGTGAAAAAGCAAAAATATGATAGAGCGGTAATGCCATGACCATATTGATATACACCTCATTGATGTCTGAGGTCACCGGACGATACCAAGCTTCTGCCATCAAGGCCGCAGCCACGATATTACGTTGGGTCAATATCGTGCCCTTAGACAGACCCGTTGTGCCACCTGTGTACTGCAAAATCGCTAATTGATCTAAAGTCATTTTGGGTGCATGAAAAGGCAAAGTTTTGCCTTGCTTGAGCACGTCAGGGAACTTTGTGACTTCATGCTTTGGATCGTTGAGCTCATATTTGGGTATCAAGCGTTTGACTTGACGGACGATGGTATTCACCAGCATACCCTTAAGTCCCATCATATCGCCAAGTTTAGATAAGACGATACGTTTGATGGCGGTTTCATCGACGACTTGCTCAAGAGCTTGGGCAAAATTATCCACCACAAAAATCACTTGAGCGCCTGAATCATTTAGCTGATGACGTAGCTCACGACCTGTATAGAGTGGGTTGATTGGGGTACAGACGTAGCCTGCACGTAAGATACCAATCATCGTCGGTAGATATTGCGGTAGGTTTGGCATCATCAGCGCGACGATACTTCCTTTGGGTAACCCCTGAGCCTGTAGCCAAGCTGCGATTGCCAAAGAAGCATTATTCACGTCGTTGTATGTATGGGTCACGCCCATACATATACTCATCGGATGCCCACTAAAGCGCTCGAAGCATTCCTCGTACAACTCTATCACGCTGCCATAAGTATCAGGATTAATGGTCTTTGGTACACTTGCTGGATATTGGTCCAGCCAAGGTTTATTTGGCATCATAGTCAGCGTCCTTGCAGTTTGATATGGGTGAAAGGGTTATAAATAAGCGGTCATATACGCGTCAATATCACAAACCTGTATGGATAAGATCAACCAGATAATGGAAGTGATAACGTCCTTGTTTTTGACTGCTTACTGTGGTTGCAATGATCCAATTCTGTTGAGCCACCAAACGCGACCTTATGACTGTTCATGATGATTACTTATGGATCAGTAAAATTTAGAGCAGTCAAGGCGGCGAGTTAGCAAACGAATTAAATGGTTAGATAAGCGACTAATAAAAACAATCTGTGTTTCAAATAAAAGCTATCTTGTCTTACAACCAAGGTATCAAAAAAACGATACATGTAAGCAATACATTAGCATGAATGAAGTTTAAGACAATAATACAAAGCAAGACTGATCAGTACATAGATAAAAATGAACATTACAGCAGGTATATGATGTATAAGAAATTTGCCACCGCAAGATAAGTTTTTGAGTGAGTCAAACGTGTCAATAGGGTATAAGGATTTATTGAGAAAACAGAGAGGTGATTGCGTAAGTATTAAAATGGATATGACTCATCCATGGTGCAAGTCGCTAAGCTGGCAACGTTTGATGGTCAATAAGATGAATGTCATGCAAAGAGAAAATGGTATCAATGAGGCAGAATAAACTGCTTGTTCTTATTAAAAAAGCGTCGATAAATGAGCAACGCGCTGATGGTACAGCCAAGTGTGCTACTCACACAGATCAAAAACATCGTGATTATCTGATAGCGGACCGCTTGGGTGGGATCAGCACCAGCCAGTATTTGACCGGTCATCATGCCAGGTAAGCTGACGATACCGACGACTAGCATAGAGTTGAGCGTTGGGGTCATGCCATTTGTGATTGCGGCACGAATCTGCTCATGGACGGCCTCAAATGGTCGAGCTGAAAGGCTTAGCATCATCTCAATGCGCCCTTGCTGCTCATGAAAAGTTTCAATCAGCTGATTGCTGGTTAAGGAGATGGCAGTCAAAGAGTTGCCTAGTATCAGGCCCAGTATAGGAATAATAAATTGCGGCGTATACCAAGGCTGCACTCTTAGGATAACTATCATCGCTACCGCAGTGACCAGTGTCGCTGAGGTACCTAAGGCTATCAGAGTATCGCTTAACAATCCTTTATAGCTGCGTTTGACACGATTTTTGGCAGCACCTCCTGCAATCAGGGTCATAATGGTCAAAATCAGCAGGACCTCATACCACTGCTCACGGGCAAAAATCCATGCCAGTATCAGACCGATAAAGCTCAGCTGCACGATAGTACGAACAGCGGCCATTAAGAGTGTGCTCGTCAGCTTCAAACGCAGCTGCCATGATATGAGTAATACGATGATAATCAGACTGCTGGCAAGCGCAATATCACTGTAAGTTAAAAATACTTGCATATGATTCATACCGTTGAGGGGGCTCATTATAAAGGAAGGCAGTAATGTCATGAGCACGATGTAATGAAGGTTTCGAGCAAGTTTTTGAGCATCATATCGTGCCCTAGAGCGCTTCGGTTAGTACACCTGCTTGCATATGCCAATGTCTACTGGCCAATGACATAATCTCTTTGGTATCGTGAGTTACCCATAATAACGAGCGCTGCCTGTTGGCCTGCAACCATCTCATCAGCAAGCTGACCAACTGCGCTGAGGTGTCGATATCTAGCGCGGCGGTTGGCTCATCTAGTAATAGTACTCGCGGATTGAGTTGTAGTAGGCGTAAGGTATTGACCAGCTGACGCTCACCACCTGATAAGTGGTTGGCCTCTTGTTGCAAAAAGTCTGCATTTTTATTCAAAGACGCAAGTTGGGTCAAATGCCAGTTTATATCAAAACTTTGGGTCTGATGCGCGTCTAAAGCATAAGGCATCTTTAAATTATCAAGGACATTGCCCTCTAACAGCTGTGGCTGTTGAGCAAGCAGCGCCACTTGCTTGCGCCAAGTAATTGGCGATGTGGCGTGAATGCTTTCATCTCGCTGATGTGGCGTGGTATCACTACGCAAATGAATATCACCAGTGCTCATCGGCAACAATCCTGCCAGCACCCGCAAAAGGACAGATTTGCCACTACCAGAAGCCCCTGTCAACACGGTGATTTGTCCTGACAAAAGCTCACCGCTCACACCCTTTATCAGTGCTTGGTGGGGCGATGATAGATTCTTAACTAACACACGTTTTTGGCGTTTGTTCGACCAGCTTTGATAAAGACGATACGGAGCAACGCCTTTTGCTTGTTCACCATTGTGACGCTCAGAATGATGCGTGTTGACTGTCCGTCTGCTGTGTACCCAGAGGTCGTCAAATCGAAACAAAGGCTTTTTGGTATCAATGCTCATAGAGAGGTTAGTGATTCATCTGCTCGCTAATGGCTTGTTCAATGGCATCTCGTAATTCTTTTGGTACACGGATAGGTCGCATGGGTGTGGTATTTACTGCGTTGTCAGGTTGAGCGCTATTTGTTTCGTTATTAGCCATCGGCTCTGGTTTGACAAGGTTTTGTACACAAGCAATGACGATCTTAGTGCTACTTAATATCTGGCTAGTGGTTTTGTCTGTAGCGCTATTATCTGATGTGCTACGGCGAATGCTTTGATAGAATATGATGCTGGCAGGTTTTAGCTCCACTTTATCAATACATACAGTAATGATTTCATCTAAGAGAATGGCTCTCTTGTATTGTAAATCTGCCTGACTCACGACAAAATGCTGTATGTCGCCATCATCAGTTTGCAAAAAATAACCGTTTAGACCCAGCTTGGTAAACCAATCACGGCGGCAGTTCTCAAAAAACACCAGATGGTTGGCATGATAAACGATGCCGCCTGCATCCGTATGGTTGATGTAGACGTTATAATCTTTAGTAAATAGTGGTTCAATGTCGTTATTTACGGCTGTATTTGTATTTTTATGCTCAGTTGTCGTCATAACGGGCTCAGTATTTTTGATAAAGGTTGTTTAGCGAACGTAATTTATATATGTGGGCAAATAAGAAACCCGACAAAAAATAGTCTCTATTATATTTATAATAAGCGCTACTCTAGCTCAAGATATAAGGCCATGCAACAGCTAGGGCAGCCTAGGTCTGTTATCATAGGCTTTTGTATCAGACTCATCTATATCAGCACAGTCTTTTAACCAATCAGTATAGGACAGTTTATGACCCGTTTTGTCAGTTTTAATATCAATGGTATCCGCGCTCGCCAGCATCAGCTTGAGGCAGTGCGCGAGGTAATCGATCCTGATGTCATGGGTCTACAAGAGACCAAAGTCCATGACGATCAATTTCCACTTGATGACACAAAAGCTCTAGGATATCACGTAGAGTATTTCGGGCAAAAAGGACATTATGGCGTGGCATTACTGTCAAAAGTGGCGCCTATATTTGTACAAAAAGGTTTTCCTAGCGAAGATGCTGAAGCACAAAAGCGTTTTATACATGCACGCTATGAGCTTGAAGGGCGTGAAGTGGATGTGCTCAATGGTTATTTTCCACAAGGAGAGAGCCAAGACCATCCGACCAAATTTCCGATGAAGCGTGCTTATTATGCAGATTTAATGGCTTATATTGATACACTAAAGGCAGAAGGTCGTTCGATCATTGTCATGGGTGACATGAATATTGCACCAGAAGACATTGATATCGGTATCGGTGAGGTCAATGCCAAGCGCTGGTTAAAAAATAGAAAAACCTCATTTTTGCCAGAGGAACGCGAATGGTACTCAGCATTGATGTCGCGTGAGTTGACCGATACGTACCGTTTGCATTATCCAGAGAGTACCGAATTATACAGTTGGTTCGATTATCGCAGTCGCGGCTTTAATGATGAACCCAAGCGCGGTTTACGTATCGATCATATTTTATGCACATCAGACCTCGTTAGTGGATGTATCGATGCTGGCATCAGCTATGAGCTACGCGCTATGGAAAAACCCTCTGACCATGCACCCATTTGGTCGGCATTTGATCTAAAAAAACCGTAATATTTATATGATGTTTATCACATTACCTCTAAAAACAACGATAAAAATTGAAAATAAGGATTTTACTATGTCTGTTGGAAACGTAGCAGTACCTGATATTATTTATCCCATTGATGGCATTAAGCTGAGCGCAACTGCCGCGGGCGTACGTTATAAAAATCGTGATGATTTGGTCGTGATTGAAATCGCTGAACAGGCCTCGACCGCAGTTGTCACGACTAAAAATACATTTTGCGCCGCGCCTGTACGTATATTACGTGAGCACTTTACCAAGGCTAGTCCGCGTTATCTGGTAACCAATACAGGTAATGCAAACGCAGGGACGGGCGCTGATGGTAAACGCCGCGCTACTGAAATTTGTATTGCCTTGGCTGAAAAAGCTGGCGTAGAGGCTAATACAGTACTGCCATTTTCTACTGGCGTGATTGGCGAGCCATTAAATAGTGACGCGGTCATTGCAGGTTTAGACGATGCGCTAGCAAACTTAGCCTCTGATAACTGGTTGGCTGCTGCTAACGGTATCCGAACGACAGATACTATCCCTAAGCTTGCAAGCCAAAAAGTCGACGTTGCAGGTACTAGCTATCATATCACTGGCATGTCAAAAGGCTCAGGCATGATACGTCCAAATATGGCGACTATGCTGGGTTATGTCGCAACCGATGCCAATATCGCGGCCGACTTATTGCAAGAGATGCTAAGCGCTATCAATGAGCAGTCGTTTAACCGTATTACCGTTGATGGGGATACATCGACCAACGACTGCTGCGTGTTGATTGCGACAGGTGCTGCCAGCTCAGAGGTGATTGATAGTCCAGCGCATCCGCATTATCAGGCCGTTTTTGATGCACTGCGCGACGTCTTTGTACGCCTAGCGCAGCTTATCGTGCGTGATGGTGAAGGGGCGACCAAGTTTATGACGGTTAAAGTGAGTGGCGGGCAGACCACGCAAGAGTGCTGCGATGTGGCTTATGCTGTGGCGCATTCACCACTGGTAAAAACCGCATTCTTTGCGAGTGATGCAAACTGGGGGCGTATCCTAGCAGCCGTCGGTTATGCTGGTATTGATGACCTAGACACCGAGCAAGTTGATGTGTATTTGGATGAGGTGATGATTTGTCAAAATGGCGGTGTCGCGCCCAGCTATACAGAAGAGGCAGGTAAGGCCGTCATGAGCCGCGCTGAGATTACCATTCACATTGATCTTGCTCGTGGTGATGCTAGCGATACGGTGTATACCTGCGATTTGTCATACGATTACGTCAAAATCAACGCGGACTATCGCAGCTAGCTCCTATTGTTTAGTAACTTTTTAAATATCGCCAAACAGCCAGAGTAATGATTGCTCTGGCTTTTTTGTGTCTAATACTAAGCTGTTATCAAATTACTCTGCTATTCAATACGTAGTATTAACAACAGTTGCAAAAGCTGACGTTACTTTACAAAGCAGTTATAGAGAGTAAGGTGAGTTGCGACCTATACTTGCTGGGGTAAACAGATGATATTCACTACACCGCTAGTAAAGCTGGCTAGAGATTTCAATTAGCGTGACTCTAAATATCATCATGGTAGAAAGAAGCTTTGTTGTATGAAGAAATGCAGTAGAGTTTTTAAAATAATAAATTTAGATAGAAAATGAAGAATTATTACCAATTATCTGAGGATTGAATAATGAAAAGATTAGCACTTGCAGCGTTGATGACAACTTTTGCTCTAACTGGTTGCTCTACTATGAGCATGGACAATGAGCGTACAATGGTCGTAGAAGGCCAGCCTATGAATGTAAAAGTGGTCAACATCCCAAGTTTTGAGGTAGAAGTTGCCCCGCGCAAAGCAGTTTGTGATCTGACTGCAACAGACGGTACGACGGTCGAATCACAGTGCTTACAGTATCGCCAGTCTCATCAAAAAAACTACACGACGCTAAATGGTAACATTCAAGGCTTCACTTATGAGCCAAACTACCGTTATGTCTTAGATGTGCGTCAAGAAGCAGTGACTGCTGAAGGCTCTAACATGGTTAAGCCAGTATGGATTCTAAACGAAGTGGTATCAAAAACAGCTGAGTAATATAGATCTGATCCCTATAAAAAGGCCGCTACTATCGTAGCGGCCTTTTTTATTGTCGTTATTGCCATGACAAGTTTGCATAATTAGCAATACTGTCTATTAGTTTAACATTGACTATAGTTCACACTGACGCCGCGCGTGGCAGTAGGAATTCGGTTGTCGGCATAAACAGCGAGGCCGCCACGAGCCGTCTCTTTATACTTATCAGACATATCAGCTCCTGTTTGTTTCATCGTCTCTATAGCCTTATCTAAAGAGACAAAATGCTGACCATTTCCTCTACAAGCCAGACGTGCTGCATTGATGGCTTTGACCGCACCCATGGCGTTGCGCTCAATGCATGGGACTTGCACCAGTCCACCAATAGGGTCGCAGGTGAGACCTAAGTTATGTTCAATGCCAATTTCTGCTGCATTCAAGCATTTGGCTGGTGTCCCATTCATGACTTCTGCCAATGCAGATCCTGCCATCGCACAGGCAGACCCCACTTCACCTTGACAGCCAACTTCAGCACCAGAGATGGAAGCGTTTTGCTTGATGAGGCTACCGATAGCGGTGGCATTTAATAAAAATTTACGGACGCCATCTTCGCTATAATTAGGCAAAAAGTCGCGATAATAATGCAATACTGCAGGAATGATACCTGCCGCGCCATTGGTGGGTGCGGTAACGACTTTGCCACCATTGGCATTTTCTTCATTGACGGCGAGGGCGTACAAGTCTACCCAGTCCATGGCTGCCAATTTGTCATTGTTGGTGACAGGTTGGTCCTTTTCCGCAGAAAGCTGCATGTGCAGATCTTGTGCACGGCGTTTGACATCCAGACCACCTGGCAGAATGCCACCGTTTTCACAGCCTTGTTTGACGCAGTCTTGCATCACTGCCCAAATACTATCTAAGTAGGCAAACACTGTCTCTTTATCATGGAAGTGGCATTCATTTGCCAGTACCAATTCGCTAATACTCAAGTCATGCTGACGGCATTGTTCTAGTAGCTCTGCTGCATTATTAAAAGGATAAGGGACGCTATTGATCGTTGGGCTGGCATGGTCTTCATCTGGATCGGTGGCGTCTTCTTCATTGATAACAAAACCGCCGCCAATCGAATAATAGGTCTGCTGATAACGAGTGCCATCAGTCGATATAGCACGAAGCGTCAGTGCGTTAGGGTGATAGGGCAGGACAGTATCATCGTGCCAATAGATATCTTGCTCGGTATCAAACGCAATCGTATGTGTGCTTGAGACGTTTAATATTCTGTCAGAAAAAATAGGTGATAAATAGTTACTGGTCATACGTGTGTCGATCGTACTAGGCGTATGACCAAGTAACCCTAACAATATGGCAGTATCTGTTGCGTGCCCTTTTCCTGTCGCCGCCAGCGAGCCATAAAGCTCGATTTTAATGCGAGCGACAGCTGTGAGCGCCATTTGCTCAGTGAGCGATGCCAAGAACAAGTTGGCTGCGACCATCGGCCCGACTGTGTGTGAGCTTGATGGGCCAATTCCGATTTTGAACAAATCAAAAATACTAATCATAATAAGTTACCGAAAAATTCAAGGACTCAAGCAGTCGTCATGACTGTATTAAGTACTTTTATTAAAAATATAATAGACAGTCGTCACTCTCAAGTCCCACTACAGAAGACTTGTGAGCGACCGTCTATAAAAATATTGCTATTAAAGAGTACAGATGGTGACTGAATAATCACTTTTATTTGTTTTGAAACTCCGCTATCATGCTCGGAGTCAACGACTATGTAACATCCTGTAAGTCAATATCGCTATTAAATAGGCTGGTTGGTAGAAGAGCAAACGTGCTTTTGATCACACAGTATCTTTGGTTATACATAGTGATCTAATACAACCAGCCAAGAACTGGCTATCATACCAAATAATACTTTTGGTTTGTCATATTACAACATAAATGAATGAATTGGGATGACATATTATCGATAGAAGACGATAGTGCTTATTTATATTGTTTACGACTTCTATCGCGTTCGCTACTATCCTCCCAATTTCGCACCGTTTTTACTTTTTCCATTATTTTAGCCTATTACCTCAGCTCACATAGGACAAGCGCGCATGCCATCTCAAAAAGACCCCTCATCAGCTTCAGACAACAGCGCTCAAAATCAGTCAGCTCACAATGCATTGGAAGCTGCAGGCATTGATTCAGCAGCCATCCACTATCCTCACAATCCGGATTTTGACAATGGTCGTTGGTTTCCAACATGGCGACCTTACAAAGGTGACTTGGATCGCGATCCTGTAGGCATCAATGATTATTTGCCACCATCAAAGAGTGTGTTGCTTGGTATACAACATACGTTTGCCATGTTTGGTGCAACGGTGCTGGCACCACTACTGATGGGATTTGATCCTAATTTGGCCATTTTGATGTCTGGTATCTGTACGGTGATGTTTTTTATGATCACGGGTGGGCGTATGCCAAGCTACTTGGGCTCAAGCTTTGCTTTTATCGGTCCGGTGATTGCAGTGACTGCTTATGCAGGCGCAGGATTTAATGAAAATTTGAATGTGGCGCTAGGCGGTATCATGGCCTGCGGTATTATTTATGCGCTGATTGGTTTGCTTGTGATGAAAACTGGCACAGGCTGGATTGAGCGCTTGATGCCGCCTATCGTGACGGGTGCCATCGTTATGATTATCGGCCTCAACTTAGCCCCAGTTACGATCCAAGGGGTTTCTGCCAACCAATTTGATGCTTGGATGGCTACTTTGACCGTGCTGCTTATCAGTGGTGTGGCGGTATTTACCCGCGGTATGCTACGCCGTCTGCTCTTGTTGGTAGGATTGGTATTATCCTATGTGGCTTATTTTGTGATGACCAACATCTTAGGTTTTGGTACGGCCATCGATTTTAGCGCAGTCGCTGCGGCTTCGTGGTTTGGCCTGCCAAGCATTCATACCCCGCGCTTTGAGATGAGCGCTATTATTTTAATTGCGCCTGTCGCCTTTATTTTGGTGGCTGAGAATTTAGGTCACTTCAAAGCCGTCGAAGGTATGACAAAGGCTCGCGTCACCCCATATATGGGCAGAGCATTTTTGGCAGATGGTTTGGCAACGACTTTTTCGGCAGGATTTGGCGGTACGGGCGTGACCACCTATGCTGAAAATATCGGGGTGATGGCTGTCACCAAGGTATATAGCACGACGATCTTTGTCGTCGCAGGTTTGGTTGCGATCATACTAGGATTGTCACCAAAGTTTGGCGCCATTATTCAGACGATACCAGCGGCTTTGTTGGGCGGTGCGTCTATCGTGGTGTTTGGTTTGATTACGGTGGCTGGGATAAAAATTTGGATTGACAGCCACATTGATTTTAGCAAAAACAGCAATTTGATTATTGCTGCGGTGACTATCATCATGGGTACGGGCAATTTTAGCTTGCATTTAGGCGGCTTTGATTTGGGTGGTATCGGCACCGCTACGTTGGCTGCTATCTTGCTAAATGCCTTATTTAACCAAAGTGGCGAGACCAAAACCGTGCCTTCATCGTTGGCCAAATAATCAATCTGTCAGTTGTTTGAGTCTTAAATATTGAGACAAGTTAAAAAGGCTTTATCAGTGTATTTACAGCGTCAACAAAAAGCGCCCATGCTATGAATAGTATGGGCGTTTTTTATTAAATGTCTGCGTGAGACAATCGTATCAATACTACTTAATTACTTATAGTCTCGCTTATAAAACCTTGAAAAAAATCGATAGCGGCGTAGGGCGCGTGGTTTTGGTTTTAGTGACCCTAAATAAATAGCAAACATGGTTAACAAGGCGCCGCCCCATTGTAAGCCATTGATAGGTTTGTCCAGCCAGCTATAGTCAATAACCAAAGCGGCGATGGGTTCAGTTAACAATAACAGACCCGTCAATGCCAAAGAAAGCTTAGGAATAGAGTAAGCGATTAGTCCCCATGCCAAGCACTGCATGACCGTACCATAGATAAGCACCCAACCAATCTCAGACCATGTATTGGGCAAAATATGACCTGTATCAAATACAAACATCGGCACAATCATCGCTAAGACACCGCCTATGCTAATCAATTGCATCAACATAAATATCGGTGTTGGCTCAGTATCATGCGTTTTACGAATAAAAGTCATGGAAGCTGCCAGCATCGCGCCCGATACGATGCCTGTGACAAATCCCCAAGTAGCAGCGGTATTGTGTGCAAATTCTGGACTGCCTATCATAGCGACACCCAGCATTGCCAAAAATAAGCTAATAATCTGCACAATCGATTGGCGCTCATTAAAATATAAAAATCCAATCGCTGCCAAGAAAAAGATTTGTAAGCTATTGAGTAGGGTGGAGATGCCAGGACCAACGGCATAAATACTCTCATGCCAAAGCGCCAAATCTAAGCCTAAAAATGCACCTGATAACAAACTATAAAAAATAGCACGTCTGGATTGTGGCAGACGCTGCCCCATGGCTTTGGCCAAAATAGCGAATACAACCCCAGAGATGGCCAGTCGCCAAAATGACATTGCCCAGCCACCAATATCGACATGAGCGACGATCAGACTGCCCAAACCAAAGATAATACAACCGATGACTAAGCTAATAGGGGCAGTGCGTGAAGAAGCAGTTGCCATAAGACGTCCTTATATTATTATTCTTATATTGCTGGATGAAAATTTGAATTGATCAAAGGCATATTGTCAGGGTTTTGAGTAAAAAATGAAATGGTAAAACCGAAAATTATTCTGGTTATAAGAGAAATCGTTATGGCAGACAATACTATCATCGATAAAAGCAAGCGAAGTGCGAGTAGGGTGCATAGTATAAAGGGCTTTGTATAGTCACAAAGTTATCATCTGACCCTTACGCGCTACTTATGTAGCACGATGATGAGGATGCAACATCTCCTATATAATCGAGTCACATCCTTACAGGAATGGCGTTGGCGTGGATACCGCAATTTGTTAATCTAGCATCTTATAAAAGAATTCATCACCGATTCGCTGTATCAAACCATCTATACTATCTGCCCAGGTCTACTTATGCTTCGATATTCTTTGTCAAAAACACCATCAGATGTGAGCTTTCAATCAACTCTGAAAGTGTCGCCATTTTATTTTGCTATTGGCATTGTTGCTAGTGCGTTTTTTTTGATGTCCAGCGCTCAAGCGGCCAGTTGTAAGCTGCCAAAAAGCTACTATAAAAATGTCTCTTGTACGTCTAATAGTGGTTATTTTTTGGCGATCAAAGACTTTGGCGCGCCTGTCGCTTTACTCAATAGCAAAGGTAAAAAGGTGGTTGACTTATCACGCTATCAAAAAGTCGCAGCCGACAAAATAGCAGGCGGCCTCCTACCTGTTGTACGCGGCCGTCAGGTTGGCTATCTAAATATGCAAGGTCGTGAAGTGGTGCCTGCAATATACGATACGCTTTCAGAGAGTCAAGGATGGGCACGCCCTGTATCTGAAGGCCGTATTGTGGTCAAAAAAGACGGTAAGTTTGGGGTTATTAATACCTCTAGCAGCACTGTGGTTCCGTTTTCAGCCGCTATTGATGAGATTGACGACTATCGTAATGGGGTCGCGCGTGTCCGCAAAAACCGTGCGATAAGTTGGTTGGACAAGAACGGCAATGAGACCCGTGATCCAAACGCTCAGGATGCGCGCACATCGGCCAGACAGTCGACTGCTTTGACAGGTAGTGGCAATGCATCATCAAACTCACCTGAGCTGACGCGTTTTACGACGTTGCAGCCCCGTCAGCAAGAGGGAAAATGGGGGTTTGTTGATGACAATGAGGTGACCATGATTACCTATTCGTTTGATGAGGTTCGCCCATTCTCTGAGGAGTTGGCAGGCGTGCGTATTGGCAATGAGTGGGGCTTTGTCAATCTGGGCGGTGAGCTAGTGATTCCTTTTCGTTTCACTGACGATGGGGTCGTGGTCAACGATACATACAAAGGGAAGCGCTCGTTTGTCTTTACGGACGGCAAAGCATGGATTGGCAACCTAAAAAATGGCAATAAAATGTGTATTGATACAACAGGTGCTGGTGTCAGTTGTGGGTAATGCTACAGTTAATACTGCTATAAAAAAAGAGCGTGAATCCTATCAACGATTAATAGGGTTTGCGCTCTTTTTTATGGCTTTTTCGCAAGATTTTGGCAGGTCAATATTACTTATCTAACAGATGGTTGCTGATCAAATCGACCATATAAGGCTGATAATATTCTGGAATATCATGCGCCATGCCTTCGATCAGATGAAACTTGGCATTAGGAATGGTTTTTGCCACCACTCGACCTTGTGATGGCGGCAGCAGGCCATCCGCGCTCCCGTGTAGTACGATAGTCGGTGCTTTGACTTGCTTACTAAAGCGGCTAATAGAGCCTGATGCCAAAATGGCATTAAGCTGCTGTACTGTACCTAACGGGTGAAAATTGCGCTGGTAGCGAATTTTGGCGATTTCACGAACCATACGTACATTAACATGCCCTGGGGTGCCAACCGTTTTCATAAACCAGACGCTATGACGTACGATATCACGCTCAGAGTGACTCTCTGGACGGTTGATAAGGGTGTATAGCTGCTTGGGTTTTGGGGGCTTTAAAAACGCACGGTTGGTTGTAGTAAACATCAGCGCCATACGCTGTACTAAGCTTGGATACCTTGCCGCCACGATCTGAGCGATCATACCGCCCATGGAGGCACCAAGCAGATGCGTTTTTCCAAGCTTTAGCGCTTTGATCAAGCGCGCGGTATCCTCTGCCATGTCAGTGAGGTTATAAGCCACCTGAGTGCTCTTATTCGATAGACCCGTTTGCAAACGCACCATCATTTTGAGCTGATTAATACGGGGCAGGCCTTCGATCTGTACTTTAGATGATAAGCCAATATCGCGATTATCAAAACGGATCACAAAAAAACCAGCATCAATAAAACGCTTCATAAAATTGTCTGGCCAAAATATCATTTGGGAACCAAGCCCCATGACCATCAGTAGAGGTGGGTTGTCAGGGTTACCGCCTGCTTCGACACACAGCTCGATGCCATCACCAATATCAATCATCGCCTGATGTAAGTGCTGGCTAAGATCAGAGTCGCGCCACTGATGTTCCCCAAACCGTTGCCATTCAGGCGTGGGGTAGTTGTCTAGAGCACTGTCTAGATGGCTCTCTGGGTTTTCAGGCAATTTGGCACTATTGATGTCATTTGATTTTGTCATGAAGTGTCCTAATTAGAGAGTCAACGACTACAGCTCAAGCATCTCAAAATCGAGCTTGCCGACACCGCACTCAGGGCAAGTCCAGTCATCAGGGATATCCTCCCATTTGGTGCCAGGAGCAATACCTTCTTCAGGGCAGCCAAGCGCTTCATCATATATCCAGCCGCAGACAATACATTCATAACGTTTCATAAGTAGTCCTATCGATCATTACCAGTGTTATAGTGCGTCATAAACGCTTATAGGTTGCCTTGCCGTCATTATATTAGACCGCAAAAGCGCACGTAGTTTAGCATATAACCGTTGTTTTCATAGTTAAGTTTACACTTGTATATTGAGATGACTTATCTTTTATCAAGTCCATCATCTGAACCGTCGTGTCGAAGCGAAGTACGATCTTGGGCTATAAGCCGCCACAAAAAAGCCAATCATGCTATAATAACGGCCGCTAAATTGACACTGTCAGCCATAATTGCCTGTTGATCTATCAGTGTCTAACTATTGTCTAAGCCATATAACATATACAAGCTAAGGGTTTTCATGAGTATTAACGCCGCCACATCTGCCACTATCAAAAATGAGACGACTCCAATGCTCAATACTGACCATCCATTTTGGCAGATTATTCGCACAGTACCAGACTTTCCAAAAGCTGGCATTGATTTTTATGATATTACCCCGTTACTGCGCAGTCATGTGGATGCTGTCATTGATGCGCTGCTTGCCGCGTTGCCAGAGGGGCTGATGGATGAGGTGGATTGCTTAGGGGCTGTTGAGGCGCGCGGGTTTGTATTTGCAAGTATGCTGGCAGGGCGCTTGGGTAAGGGTATGATTTTACTGCGTAAACCAGGTAAGCTACCACCACCTGTTGCCAATAAGGCCTATGCGCTTGAGTATGGCAAAGACACGCTTGAGATGCAAAATAATTTGCCACCTGAGCGTGTGCTACTGGTCGATGATATCTTGGCGACTGGCGGAACCCTAACGACAGCTTATGAGCTGTGCCAATCGGCAAATCATACGGTGGTTGGCGCATTGGTATTATTAGATTTGGTGGATTTGCATGGCGCGTTTCCCGTCCCTGTCTATACGGTATTGACCGCGTAAAGTTAAAGATTTTAAGAGTTTTATTCTATAAAAAAGCGCCCTGAAAATGATCAGGGCGCTTTTTTTGTCTGCTGTGTTAGAAATAATGAGGGGTGCTTATGAAAGCTTACTGTCCTCATAGCTTTTACAGGCGTACTCAATCAATGTACGACCAACACTTTTTGGTACGGTGATAATAAAGTCCTTGGTGGTCAGAATGGGTTTTTCTGATTGCCACGATTTGAGGACTTTATTATCAGCATTATAATCGACGTAAGCCCTTTTATAATAGCTGAAGTCTTTACATGAAATCAGTAATTGCTGATCGCTATGATGAATACTTTTCTCTTTTGTTGTGCCTGTGTCTGTCCCTTTTTCTTTTTGTGTCTCTTTTGATGTAGGGTAGGTTTTTAGCATAGAGACTGTGATATTTTCGACGTTTTTTTCGTCTATGATGTTGATGTCAGAGTGTTCGATAGAGTTAACATCTAAGCTAAACGTCGATCCAGAGTTACTCTTAGTCACTTCCACCCAATTGACTGCATGGGCGCTGGTCACTAAAACACTGCCTGCCAATAACATTGATAGCCGTTTCATACTTAAGCCTTGCTTCTTGGTATTTGAAGTCGCTCATGATAGCCAACTTACTATGGGCAGGCAAATATCTTTTGTGTGTTATGAGTATTGGCTGTGCCTGCTTTATTACTCGCGCAGAGCCGCTAATGTCTGAGCAAGCTCATCACGCGCTCCGATAAAACCATCAATTCCTTTCGGTAATAAGTCTTGCGTAACCTTATCTTGCTGATAGGCAGCGCTAAACGCTTCGTGTGTTAGGCTCACTTGAGTCATCGCTTGCATATCCATGGACATGCTCGGCGATAATTGACGAGGCACATCGATATCCATTGCTGCCAGATCATCAATGAGGTTGGGTGCAATAGTCAGTAAATCACACCCTGCAAGCGCCACTATCTGCTCAGTCGAGCGAAAACTTGCGCCCATGACTTGTGTCTGGTAGCCATGCTGCTTGTAATATTGATAAATGCGTTTGACGGATTGTACGCCCATATCCTCAGACGCTGGCACGTTTTGGCGGTTTTGTTGACGCTTTTGCCAGTCCAAAATACGTCCTACAAAAGGTGATATAAGCGTGACACCAGCGTCCGCGCAGGCAATGGCTTGATGCTGACCAAATAGTAGCGTCAAATTACAGTGAATGCCTTGGGTTTCAAGGTAACGCGCCGCTTCAATTCCTTGCCAAGTCGCTGCCATCTTGATCAATACGCGTTCTGGATTTACCCCCGCTTTTTGGTAGGCATCCATAAACGCCAGTGCTTTATCTATCGTCGCCCCAGTATCGTAAGACAAACGCGCATCGACTTCGGTAGACACGCGCCCTTCAATCAGTGCCAAAATATCACAGCCAACTTGAATGGTCAGCGCATCAATCACTGCATCGACATCGCCATTATGGCGGCTCATGGTTTCTGATAGCATGCTTTGGTTGTCAGGTTGGATCATGGCCTTGGTGATAAGGCTTGGGTTTGTGGTGGCATCGATTGGTTTGAGGCGAGCGATAGCAGCCAAATCGCCTGTATCGGCAACGATGGTCGTCATGGTACGTAATTGTTGTAATGCGCTCATCAGGTATCCTTTTTCTTATTAGTGATGGGGTGCTCCTCTTATAAATGACAGGGGAGGGAGCTGAATAGGAACTGTAACATAGTTTTGAGCGTATGTTTTCTCATAGTTGTGCCATACGTCGCTGCCATCTCACTTAACTGTGATAATATTAGGGCGTGTTGAACATTCGACCATGGCCCTGACAGCGACTATTTTTTAGGCGATTCGGTGTTAAAAATGATAAGTTTAGTCAT
>NZ_JAKDJE010000058.1 GCF_030454045.1 Psychrobacter sp.
AACAATTTTAGTGATCAGCAGTGCCTATTTGCGAATGTTCAACACGCCCTAAATAAAACCTACTTAAAAAAGTTAGACGTTAGCGCTAGCATAAGGACTATAAAATGAATATGGCAACACAAGACGGTAAGCTTTGGATGAATGGCACAATAATTGAACAACCAGATGCCAACGTTCATGTGCTTACCCATAGCTTGCATTATGGCATGGCTGTGTTTGAAGGCGTGCGTGCTTATCAAACCGCTGATAATCGCACGGCTATTTTTCGCCTAAAGGAACACACCGAACGTCTACTTGGTTCGGCAAAAATCTTTCAAATGGACGTGCCGTTTGATGCAGCCACGCTAGAGCAAGCACATAAAGATGTGGTCAAGCAAAATAACTTAGCAGAAGCCTATATTCGTCCGCTTATTTGGGTAGGTGCAGAAAAGCTTGGCTTATCTTCGCGTGACAACAGCATCAATGCTATGGTTGCTGCTTGGCATTGGGGCGCATATCTTGGTGAGGAAGGTATCAAAAATGGTATCCGCGTAAAAACCTCTTCATTCACGCATCATCTACCAAATGTCACTATGTGTAAGGCAAAAGCGTCAAGCAATTACCCAGTGTCTATCATGGCAAACCAAGAAGTGACACGTAACGGCTATGATGAAGCCATTTTGATGGATCCGCAAGGGTATGTGTGCCAAGGTGCGGGTGAAAACTTATTCTTGGTAAAAGACGGTGTGCTACATACGCCAGACTTGGCAGGCGGGGCACTAGATGGTATTACTCGTCGTACTATTCTTCAGTTCGCGGCTGATCTAGACATCAAAGTCGTTGAACGCCGTATCACTCGTGATGAGTTCTACTTAGCAGATGAGATCTTTATGACAGGTACGGCTGCTGAAGTGACACCTATCCGCGAATACGATGATCGTACTATCGGGAATGGCGGCCGCGGACCATTGACTGAGAAACTCCAAACCCTATACTTTGATGTGGTTCATGGTCGTAATGAGAAATATATGGACTGGTTAAGCTTTATTGACTAATAAAGTCGTTAGTTTAAAGACTAAAAAGGCTGAACATAATTGTTCAGTCTTTTTTTTATGCTAATATAGCCATCATATTTATTCTTAAGATTAAAGTGAGCAGTCCATGCCAATAGATTCTAGTACAACAGATAATAAAAATATCAAACAAATTATTTGTATTAAATGGGGTACAAAGTACGGGGCTGATTACGCCAATAAATTGTATGGCATGGTATCGCGTAATATTACGCCACCGTTTCGTTTCGTCTGTTTTACCGATGATACCACCGATGTACGTCCAGAAATCGAATGTCAGGAATTACCGCTATTAGATGTGACTATGCCCACTAATACGTTAGGCAAGTGGCCCAAGTCTCGTATGTGGGGTGAGAAGCTAGGTGATGTCACAGGTGTTGTTTTGTTCTTAGATTTGGATGTGGTGATAGTCGATAGTCTTGATCCATTCTTTGAGTATGGTGTGCCAGATGACGTTATCTTGTCATACAATCCAAGTAATCCTTTAGAGAAACTTGGACAGACCTCATGCTTTAGATTTCAAGTGGGTTCAATGGTTTCTTTACAAGAGAAATTTAAGGCAGATCCGCAAGGTATTGCTGATAAATATCGTTTTGAACAACGCTTTGTGACTCGTAATGTGCCGGGGGGTGTAAAGATATTTCCAAAAAAGTGGGTCGCTCATTTTAGACGTAAATGTCGCCAACCTTTCCCTCTAAACTATTTTATCCCACCTAAAATCCCTAAAGGTGCCAGAATAGTTATTTTCCCAGGTGGTTTGTATCCGACAAATGCTATCAATGGACAATATACCTCTAAATCTGCTGATAATGCTGCTGACCATTTAAGACAGCTAAAAGACTCTAAAAACCTTAAGCATCCAATACGTCATTTACGTCACTTTATATTGCCAGTAGGTTGGGTTAAAGAGAACTGGAAAGAATAAAAAATTATTGGTACTGATAAACTGTACAACATCCACATATGGCAGGAGAACCTATGAGTAATGAAATTGTAAAAGTGTTTGTTGGCTGCGATCCTAACAATAGTGATCTAGAGCAGATGATGGTGCTAGATCACAGTATAAAAAAGCACACGAGTATGGCGGTTGAAATCGTATGGATGCAGCTTTCTCGTGATCCTGACAGCTTTTGGTATTCGAACCCAGAAAAGGGCGAGGGATGGGATACTCGAAAATGGGCAACGCCTTTTTCGGGGTTCCGCTGGGCAATCCCTGAGTATTGTGATTTTAAAGGCCGTGCAATCTATATGGATGCCGATATGGTTGTGCTTAGCGACTTAAAAGAACTGTGGAATCACCCTATCCAAGGTGAGGGTGTAGTCGCGGCTAAAACAAAGGATGCCATTGCCCGTCTTTGTACTTGCGTATGGGATTGCCAAAAATCTCAGAAGGTTTTAACGCCTGTCAGTCAGTTAAAAGCTGATCCAGAAGGGCATAACAAGCTGATGAAACAGTTTAAAGAGCATCCAGAGCTAATCACTCCTTATATAGATAGTTATAACTGTATCGATGGTGAGGATTTAGATATTGAAGATATTAAAATTCTTCATTATTCTGACATGGGAACGCAGTTCAGTCATAAATACTCCATACCACGGTTAGAGAAAGAAGAAGGGAGGCATTGGTTTGATGGTGCAATTATGCCTCACCCCAGGCAAGAGCTTAGCGATTTGTTTGATACTTACTATAATGAAGCTATAGCGGCAGTTTATAATTTAGAAGACTATCGTGTAGAGCCATTTGGTGTCATACCCAAGAAGTCACATAAGCGATATAAAGGTAATAAAATAACTCGACCAATAAAGAGTGGATTCTTATCTAAGTTGTTTAATAGATAAGCTTTTATAAAAACTCGCTCTATTGTTAAGTAGAGCGGGTTTTTTAGAATGAATGTTATAGTAAAGAAGATAGTTAGTTAAGAGTAGAAATCAATAATCGCTTGTATAACACTTTTCTGCTCATCCCGAGTCATACCATAATAAATTGGTAATCTAAGTAGTCTTTCACTGTGACTGGTTGTATAAGTATCTTCTCCATGCAGCCTACCACTTTTTTCTCCAGCTACTGACGTATGCAAAGGTATGTAGTGAAAGACAGCAAGTATGCCGCAGTCCTTTAAATGACTTATTAAGTCAGAGCGCGTCTGCATGTCACATACTTTAATATAAAACATATGAGCATTATGTTGACAGCCGCTTGGTATAGTAGCTAGTTCAATTTTACCTTTAGACTCAAGCATCTTAAGGTTTTCGAAGTAATAAGACCAGGAGTCTAGACGATTATTGTTTATCTCATTAGCTTTTTCAAGCTGTCCCCAAAGATAGGCGGCTTGAATATCACTGGGCAGATAACTACTGCCAATATCAACCCACGAGTACTTATCTACCATACCTCTAAAAAACTGACTTCGGTTGGTGCCTTTTTCTCTAATTATCTCGGCTCTTTCTTTAAACTGATCATCATTAATAATTAATAAGCCACCTTCGCCACCGCTTGTATAGTTCTTAGTCTCATGAAAACTATAAGTGCCTATATGTCCAATAGTTCCTAAAGCCTGACCTTTATAAGTACTCATCATGCCTTGGGCAGCATCTTCTATAACATAGATATTATGGCGGTTTGCTAGTTCCATAATAGTGTCCATCTCACAAGCAACACCTGCATAGTGAACAGGAACAATAGCCTTGGTTCTAGAAGTGATGGCTGATTCTATTTTAGATTCATCGATATTCATTGTATCAGGACGGACATCAACGAAGACGATTCTTGCACCCCGTAGCACAAAAGCATTTGCTGTGCTGACAAAGGTGTAGCTAGGCATAATCACTTCGTCACCTGGCTGGATATCTATTAAAAGAGCAGCCATTTCTAATGCTGCAGTACAAGACGGCGTCAGCAGCGCTTTTTTACAGGAAAGCTCTTTTTCAAACCAAGAGTGACAGTGTTTGGTAAAGTCCCCATCTCCGGACATTTTATCACTGCGCATGGCTTGTAAAACGTACTGGTCTTCATTACCAGTGTATGGGGGCCTATTAAATGGGATCATTATTTTCTTCTTCTAAGAATCTCTTTTCTAGTACGAGTAAGTCTTGCTTTCTATCTTTAACTTTTCTAGCAGGATTTCCTACGTAGATACCCCATGCTTCAGTGCTTTTAGTGACCAGCGTCATAGCACCAATTGAGCAGCCTTCAGCTAAATTTACTCCAGGAAAAATAATGGAGCCGGCACCAATAATGACGTGTCGTCCTATAAATACTGATTTTTTATACTCTTTTTTATATTTACTCGGTATGGTTGGATTTGTTAGAGTAGATCCACTATAGTCATCTGACTGAGTAAAAACTTGGGCTTGATAGGCCAGACCAGAGAAGTCACTAAAAACAATGCCTTTCTCACCCCCAGCGACCAAACACATTGGTGCCAGATGTACATTTCTTCCTATACTTACTTTTCCTGAAATAACGCAGAAATCATCGATTCTTGAGTTATCGCCAATCTCAATTTGCTCTGTATTGTAAATACTGGCTTTGTCACTAACTTTTACATTTTTGCCGAGAGACTTAAACCCCATCTCTTTTAGCTGGTTTGACGTTAAATAAGCCATTTTAGAAAAGCTCCGAGAGTTGATTTGTTAAGGTCTCTTTTGAAAAGTATCTTTTTACTAAGTTAACATTATCATTATGGTGATGATGCTCTAGATTATTTAAGTCTTTGATATTATAAATACTTAAACCTTTGTCTTTAAATAGTGTCCATTGGCTCGTATTATCACGCATATAAACTGTTTTACCTAAGCCTAATAACGTAATGATATTTCCTAATGCTTGCTGTCTACTATTATTAAAAATACCAATATCGATTGAGCCCTGAAACTGTAGATAGTCATCAAATGGCATGAAGTCTGTCATTGGATAGAACTTATCACCGAGCAGCTCATTTCCTACTTTAGTCACTTTTTTAGCATGATTTTGGTCGCTATATGAAAGAGGTGTGTAAACTGCAAAGTTCTGATCTTCAAATTTGGCTAGTTTTTCAATCACCTCTATATGATTGTTAGTACTGTTGGCGGAGTTACCAAGTTGAATACGAATTTGGCTATTCGATGATTTTTCGCTTTCGACTGATTTGTATATGTTGCTGGTATACATTAAGCACTCTTTGTACTCGCCTTTAGCGCCATACCACTTTCTAGCTAAGTCAATATCACCTTGCATATAGGTAACGAGATAGCCCATATTTTTAATGACAGACCGCCTATATATTTCTCTGACACGCCATCTTCGATTGCGCTTGCCAAACTTGTAAGTGTATAAGTCATTTCCCCATATCACCCAGTAACACTTTTTTAGTAGCCATGGAGATAAAAACAGTAGTTTCACGATGCTAATATCAACCAGACTATGCAGTATTACTTTGTCGGCTTGATGCATCTTTATTAAAATCTGAGAATAATGCTTTAACTTAGACAGTCTTTTTTTGTTAGGAAGTAAGTGTATGTTATCTGATTGAGGTAAGTCTTTTTCAGCCATACCTTTAGACAAATAGAACTCATGGCAATTAAAATCGAAGTTCTCTTTTACCAGCTCTATGAAACTTGGCATAAACTTTTCAGCTGAGCCTATATGTAATATCTTATGACTCATTATTGTGTCACCAGGTCTAATAAATATTGACCATAGCTGTTTTTGCTAAGTGCCTTGCCAATTCTTTCTAAGTCTTCTTTTTTTAGCCAGCCATTGTGATAAGCAATTTCTTCTAAACAAGCAATCTTGAACCCTTGACGCTTTTCAATGGTTTGCACGAACATCCCAGCCTCAATTAAACTTTCATGAGTGCCTGTGTCTAACCAAGCAAAGCCACGTCTTAGCAGTTCAACCTTTAGATCTCCACGCCGCATATACATTTGATTAATAGTGGTGATTTCAAGCTCACCTCTATCTGAGGGTTTTACCTGTTTAGCAAACTCTATAACATCATTGTCATAAAAGTATAGGCCAGTCACTGCGAAGTTCGACTTAGGGTTGGTAGGCTTTTCTTCTATTGAAATTGCTCTTTTATTGTCATCAAACTCGACCACTCCAAAACGTTCAGGATCTTTCACCTGGTAGCCAAATACAGTAGCCCCAGACTTCTGATTCACCGCATTTCGTAATAAGGGAGTTAGACCGGGTCCATAAAAAATATTATCTCCCAGTACTAAACACACGTTACTGTCGCCGATAAAATCTTCACCAATAATAAATGCTTGTGCTAACCCATCTGGGCTCGGCTGCACTTTGTATGTAATTTCAATGCCTAACTGGCTACCGTCTCCTAACAAGCGCTTAAACCCATCGATATCCTCGGGTGTACTGATAACCAGTATCTCTCGAATGCCTGCTAGCATTAAGACAGATAGTGGATAATAGATCATCGGTTTATCATAGATTGGCAAAAGCTGTTTTGAGACACCTTGAGTGATTGGATAGAGTCGAGTGCCTGAACCACCTGCTAAGATAATTCCTTTAGTAGCCATTAAGTTTTTACTCCCAGTCTTTCGCGTTGATAGCTGCCATCTTGAACACGGCGACACCAATCTAAATTGTTTAAATACCACTCAACTGTTTTACGAATACCACTTTCAAAGCTTTCTACTGGAGTCCAACCCAAATCATTCTTAATCTTGGAGGCATCAATAGCATAACGTAAATCATGCCCAGGACGATCTTCAACAAAAGTAATTAATTCTTCATAAGATTGATTGTTCGATTGAGGCTTTAACTCATCTAAGATGTGGCAAATCGTTTTTACGACTTCAATATTCTGCATTTCATTGTGGCCACCAATATTATAAGTTTCGCCAATAGCTCCTTCAGTCACAACTTTATAAAGTGCTTTTGCATGATCTTCAACATAAAGCCAGTCACGTATTTGGTTACCTTTACCATAGATAGGGAGTGCTTTTCCATCTAATGCGTTCAAGATAACTAGAGGTATCAGTTTTTCTGGAAAGTGGTAAGGGCCATAGTTGTTAGAGCAGTTAGTGATAACAATAGGCAGACCATAGGTTCGATACCAAACACGAACCAAGTGATCTGAACTGGCTTTTGAGGCAGAGTAGGGAGAGCTTGGAGCGTAAGGAGTCAACTCAGTAAATAAATCAATAGTACCTTCTAAATCCCCATACACTTCATCAGTAGATATGTGATGAAATCTAAATTGAGATTTCTTATGCTGGTCTAAGCTTTGCCAGTACTTCCGACTAGCTTCTAGAAGCGTATATGTACCAACGATATTAGTGTTTATAAATTCAGAAGGGCCATCAATTGAGCGATCAACATGTGACTCAGCAGCAAGATGCATGATTAGATCAGGCTGGAATTCACTAAAGGACTGCTCGATAGCTGCCGCATCACATATATCTATTTTTTGAAAAGTATAGTTGGGATTGCTTTCAACTTCGACCAGTGATTCTAAGTTTCCTGCATAGGTTAATTTATCAATATTTAAAATCTGATGGTCAGTATTCTTGATTAAGTAGCGTATAAGAGCGGACCCGATAAAGCCTGCTCCGCCTGTAATGAGAATATGCATATAATATCTTTTAAAATTTAGTTGATATGAAGTTACGTAATCAGTTGCTGTGCAAGAATTTGCAAGACTAAGCAAAGAAGCTTCTTATCAAGAATCTAATTAATCACAGAATATAGGGCAATACCAATGGTAGCGATAAGAACGACACCCGCTATTCTATTACGACGACGAATTTTCTGACGTCTTAATTTAGTTTGCCCGCGGCTGGCTTGATATTGCTCGATATATATCTCACCCTCATAGTCCTTATCAAAGATTTTGATGTAGCCAGACGGTAGAGGGGTCACACTTAGATTAGATTGACATTTTATCATTGCTGCATCAAAACTATCTTGATCTACTTGTGTTCTTTTACCAGCCGATTGTTCTTCAATCCATTGATTTATAAACTTTAAAGTTGCTTCAGTATTTTTAAAGAAGAGAGTGCCTGTGAGGTAATCATGTGACATACCTTTTTTACCTTTAGCTACATAAACTGATATATCTGTTTCAATTGTATCAAAATAGTCTAAAGGTGCCTTAACTAATGCATCTGCATCTAAATACACAATGTTCATGTTGGGATAAAGCTTTAAGTATTCTAATATAAAGTAAGGCTTTATACGTGTGTTTGCTTCCCAATATCCAGCATCTTCAACTTGGCTCAAATGATAGTTAAGACCAAATAGAACTAAAGATTCTTTTAGTCGCATCGCGTGTTCTTTGTAACTTGCTGTGAAATAGCAGCACACGACAAAGCTTTTGTTTTCATCAATATTTGTATCAACATTATTCTGTATAAGAGGGTTCATAGTGTTTTCAAAATTATATTGGTTGTAAATTAATAAGAGGTATTGTTTGAAATTAACTAACGCCACCATTTGGATTTTTCGTCTTTATGCAGACTTTTTACTAAACTAAATGCTGTGTTTTCTGTTTGTAGCTGATTAAAAACATATAATAATATAGTGGTAGCTAATAAATCCTTATCTTTAAATTTCTCATAACGATTACGCATATTCTTCAATGTATCATCAGCACCAATGCGGAAGTACGTTAACCCATTATATAAGGTCAAATGCTCGGCATATAGAGCATTTATATTTTCCTCATGGGTGGTCTTTATGTCTTTCAATCCGCACAAGTATGTTTGCGTTTCATATACTTTAAGTGTATTTACCAGTGTAGTCACATTGAGCAAAATCGCAGAGCGTAGAGGATCCGTTGAATGGTCGACAAAAGTATCGCATGCAGATACTATCCAGCGTAAAGATAGACTGTTCAATAAAAAATCAGACTCAGCCTCCCATAACCTTTCAAACTCTTTAAAAGTTTCTTGCAGTTTGTATCCACGGCGTAAAAGAATAATTAATGTGGCATGATAAAAACAGATTTCTGGCTGATTAATAAACTCTGCCTTGACCTTATTAAGATGATCAGATAGATTTTTTAAACGCGGTTTGTGAGCATCTTCTACCCATTCAACTTCGTTTTCTGTTAGGATTTTGGCTTTCATATCTGCATAGGATTTATTGGAGTAACTCGATAGAGCTTCGCTGGCACCCAACTTTTTTTCACTAGCAAATAGTAGAACTGCTTTTCTTTTCCATCCAGACAACTCTTTCATTGAGTCATCACTCCCCTTGTTTATTTTAAAGTTCTATATGTTTCTAAATAAACCCTTAGATACAGGAGACTTATTAGTAACTTTAACCCCATGCTGATTATACACTTTACCCATCAAGTCAAATGAGGGTACGATACGATCGGTGATGGCCTTATCAAGTTTACAAGGGGCAACCTCATCTTTACTTTCATAAAATCTAGGTTGGCTGCTATTAATTAAGTCAATGCCGTATAAGTTAATGTGTTTGGCTCCCAAAGTATAAGCCAATTGGGCAGCGACAAAAGCTACCGTGCCAGCTTCAACAAAGCCATTTTCTATATTTAAAGAAACGCCAATAGGTTTAGGGTAGCTTGTAGAGTCGATTACAAAGTCTTGATGGTCTTTAAACTTATTCAAAGAAAGTTTTTTCTTAGCTACTTTGTCCAGTATAGGAAGAGACTTTAAAAGGCTAGTTTTATTATTAACAAGTAACGGTCTATCTACAGGGTAGATTATATTAATAAAATCGTGATATTTTTCTATGAGTTCAGGTAAGCTCTCTGCAAGCGAATATAGAACTGGCTTGGTAATGAACAAGGGTTGACCAGAATATATATTCTCTATGATTTTGGGATTATGTTTAATGAATCTATCATCACTAATCACATAGCCAATTATTTTAGCAAAGTTAAAATTTTCGAGTAGAGTAATACTGCCATTAACAAAAATAGTAGGGCTATCTAGAAAGTCCTTGTCATAATTCATATTACTTATTGAAGGGCCAGAGGCTATTATATTGACAGACAAATCCTTATAGCTAACTAAATCGTTTTTCTGTGTAAATCTGACAATAGAATATGAATTATTAAAGGCTTTAATTTCAACATACTTTGGAGGTTTCATAAGATAGACTTTTATTCACAGTTTGGCAATCAAATATATTGTTTAGTATATATAAAAGCATTAAGTATAATTATAGTTCCAGTCTACTTTTTAATAAAACTATTGATCGTTACCAAATAAATCTCTGGTAAATACTTTATCAGCCACGTCATTTAGCTCATCTGCCCTACGGTTAGCGACAATGATATCACTGATAGACTTAAATTCTTCTAGATCCCGAATGACTCTTGAGTTGTAAAATAGATCTTCTTGTAAAGCGGGCTCATATACAACTACCTCAATTCCCTTGGCCTTGATTCGCTTCATCACACCTTGAATAGATGAAGCTCTAAAATTATCTGAGCCACTTTTCATTGTCAATCTATGTACACCGACGATCTTAGGGTTTTTAGAAATTATAGTATTGGCTATAAAGTCTTTACGAGTCTTATTAGAGTCAACAATAGCTTTAATTAGATTGCTTGGAACTTCATCGTAATTGGCCAATAACTGCTTGGTATCTTTTGGTAGGCAGTAGCCACCATAACCAAATGAGGGGTTGTTGTAATGACTACCAATACGTGGGTCTAGCCCTACACCTTCAATAATTTGTCTGGTATCAAGTCCGTAAGTTTGAGCATAAGTATCGAGTTCGTTAAAGTAAGCCACACGCATTGCGAGATAGGTATTTGAAAACAGCTTAATAGCTTCCGCCTCAGTTGATTCAGTATAAAGAATAGGAACATCTTTTTTAATAGCACCCTCAAGCAATAGCGTAGCAAATTGCTTAGCTTTTTCTAGCTGACCACCGATAATAATTCGAGAAGGGTAGAGGTTATCATGTAGAGCTTGACCCTCTCTCAAAAATTCAGGTGAAAATATAATGTTTTTTGTAGATAGACGATCTTTTAGATTTTCGGTGAATCCAACAGGAACCGTAGATTTAATAACGATTAATGCATTTTTATTGACTGCGAGCACCTCATCGATAACTGATTCAACACTTTTGGTGTTAAAAAAATTTGTCTCAGGGTCATAATCGGTTGGAGTAGCAATAATTATGATATCAGCATGTTTATATGCTACTTTTGCCTCTAAAGTTGCATTAAAGTTAATGCTTTTATTGGCTAAGAAGTCTTCAATATCTTTATCTTCAAGAGGTGATTGCTTGAGGTTAAGCAGGTCAGCTCTTTCAGGAACAATATCAACAGCTATGACCTCGTTATGTTGTGCAAGCAACATAGCGTTAGATAATCCGACATAACCTGTACCTACTACGGTGATATTCATGAAGAGTCCAATGTTATAGGTGGTTGATTGTTTTCAAGAAGTTATGACTTAACCTGCAGCATCTATTGGCATAGTTTCTTATTTAAACTCATTGCCAATGCTCCTTCAACCAAGGGCTTGGCTTGACATGACGATACCATTTACCACCGTCTCCAGCTATCGCATCTGGTGGATTAATCTCCCCGTGGAAGATAACGATTTTTGCGCCGTCAGGAAGTTTTGGTGTTCGTACAAAGTTAAATGGGATGGGTGCGATGCATTGATATTTAAAACTCACGCACCATGTCTTGTCCCAATACTCCAGATGATGATGTTCACGTAAATAATTCGACAAATAGGCTTGTTCGTGGCGAACTTGCTGGCGAATGGTATCAAAGTTACGCTCAAAATTTGCTAACAAATCCGGGTAGGTATTCATACCGATGTTAAAGCGATACACGGAGCTGTTACCAATCATCCGCCAAGGCTTTTTCCAGTCACGGATAATGACGACACTATCATCATGCTTGGCTTCATAAGTGAAAAAAGCATCTATATTATCGACAATCACAATATCAATATCTAAAAATAGTGCGATACCTTTTAGACCATATAATTCAGTTTTAAAGGTAGTAAGCTTTTTCCAGCCGCGTTCAGGTAGCCCAGCTGGTAGATTAAGCTCAGGAATAGGATAGCATTGAACGGCAGGGTCAATACCAGTGCTGTCATCGGTGAGACAGAGCATTTGAAAGTCTAAAGTCAAATGTCTGCTGACCATATTGTATAAGCGATTGACATATTCAGGACCATACTTGTCACCCCATTTCATACAGATGATATAACGCTTTTCAGCAGCATTTGTACTGGTTTGCTTAGGGCCTATAGATGAGGTCTTAGTTACGTCAGATGTCATAATGCACTCGTATTGAGATAATAGTCAGATAAATGAAGGGCTAATAAAAATAAAAAAATATAGAGTTCAGCCAATATTAACATAGCTGTGATTGATGATATGTCTAAATCAGTAAACGATAGTACAGTTATTACTTGCGATTATCGATGTTAGTGCCATCAGTAAAAGAACCACTTACATCGTTACCAGAACGACTACCAGTAGCGTGATGAGACCGAATAAAGGCTTCTAAAGTGGCTTTATCTTTTCGGTAAGGATTGCCTAGATTTGGTATGCGCTTAAAACGTCGATAGCCCCACATATAGTGACTATAGTTGTCTTTAATCATATGCTCCATGGCTTGATTGAGTGCGTGAGTCGCTACTTCGGTATTGCGGTCATATAGCGCTGGATCGTCGAGCTTATAGCAGTAAATATCAAAACCGCGTCCATCATTACGACGAATACAAGACAAGCCAACTAAGGCACATTTGGTTTTGCTCGCCAGTTTTGAGGCAAGGGTACTGGTTAATGTTTTGATACCAAAGAAAGGAACGACTACGCCGCCTGACGGATCTGGGACGTGGTCTGGTAATACAATACTAAAGCCGCCTTGCTTGAGGGTTTTAAACACGGCTTTAACACCGCTACCATCGGTAGGCACCAAGGTTGCATTAAGACGCGCACGACCTTGCAAGATAAATTCATTAGCGAATCTGCCGTCTACAGGCTTGTACATAATAGTTGGCGAACCAAACTGATTGAGCCACGCGTTCATCATCTCCCATGTACCGAGATGAGGGACGATAGCAAGCATGCCATTGGGATTGGCAAGACCTTCTAGTAGAATATCTTTATTATGGACGTCACGAATCTGGGCAATACTCCATTCAGGTGGCATTGCCCAGCTTTTTATAGATTCGATACTGCTCAGACATTGATGATAGATGATGTCTTTGGTCAGCGCGCGTTTTTGCGGCTCAGACAATTTGTCCGTAATCAGCGCCATATTAATATGAATGGTACGCATGATGCTGAGACTGGGTATCTTGACGATAACCCAAGCGACAAAACGTGCCAGCATCTGTAGTACAGACAATGGCACGAATTTAAAAATATGATACGGATTCATAACCACTCACATGGCGATGAATCGCGTAACAAGCACTGTAGACAGCAATAGTACATCATCAAATGTTTTATTGAGCAGGTTTGTTGGTGTCAGCCTGTGCTTTTTCACGCACACGGATACCAAGATCACGTAGCTGCTTACTATCCACTCCAGCAGGTGCTTGAGTTAGTGGGCACTCAGCAGTTTTGGTTTTTGGGAATGCGATCACATCACGGATAGAGTCAGCGCCTACCATAAGCATAATCAGGCGATCCAAACCAAACGCCAAGCCACCATGCGGCGGTGCACCAAATTTTAGTGCATCAAGTAAGAAACCAAACTTGTCTTCTGCCTCTTGCTCGCCGATACCCAAGGCTTCAAGGACGGCTTGCTGCATATCATAAGTATTGATACGTAAGCTACCACCACCAATCTCAGTACCGTTCAACACCATATCGTAAGCGATAGATAGCGCAGACTCTGGGTTGTTTTTTAACTCCTCAACAGAGCCTCTAGGCTTGGTAAATGGATGATGCATTGACGTCCATTGACCGTCATCGGTTTGCTCAAACATCGGGAAGTCAGTCACCCATAGCGGCGCCCACTCACAAGTTGTCATTTCAAGGTCTAGACCGATTTTCTGGCGTAATGCGCCGATTGCGTCATTCACGATACTGGCTTTATCTGCACCAAAGAAGATAATATCGCCATCTTCTGCAGCAGTACGCTCAATCAAGCTCACAAGTACATCATCAGTCATATTTTTGATGATTGGTGATTGTAGGCCAGACTCTTTATCCACACCATTATTGATGCTGCTTGCGTCATTGACTTTGATATAAGCCAAACCGCGTGCACCATAGATACCGACGAATTTGGTATAAGCATCGATTTGCTTACGGCTTAATGAAGCGCCACCAGGAATGCGAAGGGCAGCGACGCGACCTTTAGGATCGTTAGCAGGACCGGCAAATACTTTGAAATCAACGTCTTTCATCAAATCGGCAACGTCAACCAGTTTCAATGGAATACGTAAATCAGGCTTGTCTGATGCATAGTCGCGCATTGCTTCAGCGTACGTCATGCGAGGGAATTGCTCGAACTCAACATCCATCATGGTCTTGAACAAATGCTTGATCAGACCTTCGTTGATGTTCATGATCTCTTCTTCGTTCAAGAAAGACGTTTCAATATCCACCTGAGTAAATTCAGGCTGACGATCAGCACGTAAATCTTCATCACGGAAGCATTTCGCGATTTGATAATAACGATCAAAACCTGACACCATCAATAATTGCTTAAATAGCTGTGGTGACTGCGGCAGAGCAAAGAAGTTGCCTGGACGCGTACGTGATGGTACAAGATAATCACGCGCACCTTCAGGCGTTGCACGAGTCAGAATAGGGGTCTCTACATCCAAGAAACCATGATCATCTAAATAACGACGAATCGCTGACGTTGCCTTGGCACGGAATACCATACGCTCTTGCATTTGCGGACGACGCATATCGAGATAGCGATATTTTAGACGTAAGTCTTCTGACACAGTCGTTTTTTCGTCATTCAATGGGAATGGCGGAGTTTCAGATTTGGCCAGTACTTCAATCTCTTTGCCCAATAGCTCAATTTGGCCACTGGTCATATTATTGTTTTCAGTACCTTCATAACGGCGACGTACGCGGCCAGTGATCTTTAGCACGTATTCAGGACGTACTGCATCAGCGGTTGCAAAAGCTTCTGGGGTATCAGGATCGACTACCACCTGCAAGATACCAGCGCGGTCACGCATGTCTAAGAAAATCACGCCACCGTGATCGCGACGACGATGTACCCAGCCTACGATACTAATGGTTTGCTCAAGCAAGCTCTCGGTTACAGCTCCGCAATATTCGTCTCGGTATTCGCTATGCGTCATAGTGCTTTGCGTCATAATATGGTTATCCAGTTATCAGCCCAATTCGAAGTACAATAATGCAGCCATTGCTGTGCGTTTCAAGCGATTTGCCAAAAAAAACACAAACAACGCGATCAAGACAAAGGGTCATCACGTTGGCTGCAGAAAATTTGATATAAACGCATATTATGCCTAATCTACCTTTGTTATACAACCGGCTGAGTTCAATCAAAGAACGGGAGTCTGCAAGTATCTGACGTATTTATTCAGTGATATTTATATTGGGTTAAATATTGTCATCATGCTTGAAAACACCGCTTAGTGTGCACATATCAACCGCACGCTAATAAAAACAGCCATATCAATATATTTACTGACTTGAGGATTTGTAATCATGCTATTTCATCCACCAAAAAACCCGGTTGAGCTAAAAGTAAGACACTTAAATGATGCTCAAAAGCAGCGCCGTGAAGACTTAATGGAAGCCACCCAAGGCAAAGCTGCGCTTAAAGCATTCAAAAAAACAATGGCAAAAAAAGCCAAGCAGGCGCTAAAAGCAAAAAGTAAACAGCAGAAAAAAAATACTGACAATTCCTCGCAAGTTTTTGTTTTGGATTTTGAAGGTGATATCAAAGCCACTGCCGTTAAGCATCTGCGCGAAGAAATCAGCACCTTAATCAGTACGGCTAACAAAGGCGATGAAGTGATTGTACGCCTCGAATCAGGTGGCGGTTTGGTGCATGGTTATGGATTGGCAGCCGCGCAATTGGTGCGCTTAAAGGATGCTGGCCTAAAGCTCACAGTATGCGTCGATAAAGTGGCGGCGAGTGGTGGCTACATGATGGCGTGCGTGGCAGACAATGTGGTGGCAGCGCCATTTGCGATTATTGGCTCAATCGGCGTGGTATCACAATTGCCAAACTTTCATAAATGGCTCAAAAACCATGATGTCGATTATGAGATGTTTACGGCTGGCGACTATAAACGCACGGTTACTGTGTTTGGCGAAAACGATGCCGAAGATCGTGCCAAGTACCAAGAAGAGCTAGAACAGACGCACGAGCTATTTAAGCACTTTGTCAATACCTATCGTCCAACATTGGATGTTGCCAAAGTGGCCACAGGTGAGCATTGGTATGGCGAAGATGCGTTAAAGCTTAACCTGATTGACAGCTTACAAACCTCTGACAGCTACATTTTAGAGCGTATGGAAGACAATGAGGTGTACGCATTACATTCACGTCAAAAGCCGACGCTGGCAGAGAAGCTGGGCCTTGCGCAAGCCGCAGAAGCGACGCTCAATATGGCAGTGGATAAACTGCCAGATGCGCTCGCACGTTTTGAGTCAAACAGCCGTTTGAATATTCTAAAATAGTGTTAGATATCATTATGATGTCTGATAGCTAATACTTTAGCGGTCATATGTTCAGCAATACACTGTTTGTATTTTGTAAAAGGCGTGTCCTAGCTGGTCGCGCCTTTTTGCTGTTTAATCATAATTGCTGTGTTATAAATGTAGGATACAGAAAACAGTATACGTCCGTACACTAAGGCTCGCATTAAAGATCTAACAGAGCTTTTTGTCAAAACCCGATTTAGACAATCAATAAAGAAAAGGAAGTCATTTATGTCTAGCGACAATTTAATGTTTACCGCAACGGAACATGGTCAAGCCATGCATGCCAAAGTCAAAGCGTTCATTGAAATGCATATTGAACCCATCGAAGCCCAATTCTGGGAAGAATGTCATAAGAAAAATCCTGATGGAAATTGGGAAAACTGGGAATGGCCAGACGCTTATGACAACCTACGCAAACAAGCACGTGAAGCGGGTTTATGGAACTTATTCTTACCTGACGACACCTTAGGTGCAGGGCTTTCTGTCACTGACTATGCACCGATTGCAGAGCTGACGGGTCGCAGTTTGCTCGCGCCGCATGTGTTTAACTGCAATGCGCCTGACAGCGGCAATATGGAGCTATTATGGCGCTATGGTACGCAAGAACAGCAAGACAAATGGCTCACGCCGCTATTAGAAGGTGAGACCCGCTCAGTGTTTTGTATGACTGAGCCTGATGTGGCCTCAAGCGATGCCACCAATATGCAAGCAACTGCTGTGGTCGATGGTGATGAAATTGTCATTAACGGTAGCAAATGGTGGTCATCGGGCCTTGGCGATCCTGCGGTTGATATTTTGATTGTTATGGCCTATACCGCGGATGAAAGCGTAGATCGTCATCATCAGCACTCGATGGTACTGGTACCAGTCAATACTGCGGGTGTGAATATCAAACGTATGCTTAAAGTGTTTGGCGATTATGATGCGCCGCACGGTCATGGTGAGATCAGCTTTGATAATGTACGTGTGCCCGTCAGTCATTTTATTGGTGGGCCGGGTAAGGGTTTTGAGATTGCGCAAGGTCGCTTGGGGCCAGGTCGTATTCATCACTGCATGCGTTGTATCGGCGCGGCTGAGAAGTCTTTAGAGCTGGCGGTGAAACGCGGCATGTCGCGCACGGCCTTTGGTAAGCCGCTACTACAATTGGGCGGAAACTTTGAGCGTATCTCTGAGGCGCGTATCAAAATTGATCAAGCGCGCTTGCTAACCCTTTATGCGGCGCAAAAAATGGATGCTCAAGGAACCAAAGCGGCATTGACGGAAATCTCTGCGATCAAAGTGGTTGCGCCAACGGTGCTACAAGAAGTAGTCGATATGGCGATTCAGATTCATGGCGGTATGGGTGTATGTCAAGACACATTGTTACCAAATTTCTATGCGCAAGCTCGTGTGCTACGGTTGGCAGATGGTCCTGATGAAGTACATAAAACCATGATTGCCAAGCTAGAGCTAAAGCGTCAGGGCTTTAGCCGTTCTAAGTCTAACAAAGCCTAAGATTAATCAATGGGTGTGAGTAAACCTTAAGTTGCTCACGCCACTATTGCTGAAAATAAAAAATTGGAAATTCACTATTAACGATTTAGTAGTGAGTTTTTCATCACTATGACTGTTTTTTACTACTATAAGTACCCCACTCTCAACTTGAAATAAGCAAATCAAACTGAAGAGGCGGGTTACCAAG
>NZ_JAKDJE010000059.1 GCF_030454045.1 Psychrobacter sp.
AGAGTTCGAGTCTCTCCAGCCCCACCATTTTCGGTTAGTACATCTTAGACCAAATATCAAAGCCTGCTTTTTAGCAGGTTTTTTTGTGCCTATTATTTGGCGTTTTTAGTCATAGCTTCCCTAACTCCTCTAATATAATCTCCATACTCTGATACCTTTTCTCTACTCGCTTCGCCAATACATTATCTACGATGCTTTGATAATGACTATATTTTAACGGCAATCTCGGTATAGGCTGCTGGCAGTGCTGAATGGCCCAATCTGTCATAGACTGATGACTTTGAGGGTCTATATTAAATGCTCGCTTGCCCGCCAAAACCTCATACATCATAATGCCAAACGCATAGATATCACTTTGTATCGTTGCTCTTTGTCCTTGCCAACGCTCAGGTGCCAAATATGCTGGTGTTCCGCCAGAAAAATTTATTGCGTTTGGTCGATCATTTCTTTGGGCTAATGCAAAATCTGTCAATAGTAAGTCAGGCACTATACAATCACTATCAGCGTGACTTGTTAGATTATCACTGAGCAAAATATTACTGGGTTTAATATCATTATGAAGCCAGCCAGCGTTGTGTAGGTTGCAGACTAAATGAGCAGACTCTTTGATCAAATCATGTTTTTGCTTGTCTGTTAATGACGTATGGTGATTCAACAGCTTGGCTAAGCTGCCGCTTTCATAATAAGGCATGACCAATACCGTTAACTGCTGTTTCTGTTCTAATGTGTCGACCTCTACATTGTGATAGGCCAATAGAGGTGGCGTAATAGAGCTAACTTGGGTTTTCTGCGAAGTATATAACGCTTGCAACACGCTTATTTCATGAGTTAAATCTGAGACACTTTGGCACCTATCGGACGTGGCGCGCAGCTCCCATTTAATTATCACGCTACCATACTCTACATGGCGTGCACGCGTTATACCTTGATAGCAGCTTTGCTTGCTGCGTTGTTTGGTAGTTTGCGTTTTGCTCTCTTGGGTTTGCTCTATGCTTCCCTCTCTGAGTTGTTGACTGATACGCTGATGCACTATTTGGGTATATTGTAACTCTGACAATACTTGGGTAATGACTGGCAATAGTTGTCCAGATTGCGCTTGCAAGGCTTGTTTAATAGGCAAATTACTGGCACTATTTTTCACAGTATTATCTCTCATCATATTATAGAGTCGCAATCGCGCACTATCGTTTTACCCAACCGCCACTTTACCGCTAGAGTCATTATGTCACAGTCTAACAATTACGCCCTGCCCGCGCCTTTATTAGCATTGCTTAGCCAGTATCTGCAAGAACACGTCACACCAACCGTTGAGATTGACCCAAGCCAGCTTGCGTATCGCTGGGTCGGTGGACGTACTGGTCACCTGCAGCCTTTATCGGTCAATCTATTTTTGAGCTTGGATGATTTGCACGGTATTGATACGCAAAAATCCAAACTGGTACAAAACACCCGCCAGTTTCTCAAAGGCTACCCTGCCAATCACGTCCTGATGACCGGCACACGCGGAGCCGGTAAATCCTCACTGATCCGCGCCCTACTGCAAGCCTATCATAAGGAAGGCTTACGGATTATTGAGATTGCGCGTGATGATCTACAGATGCTAGACAAGATTCGTACAGCGATCAATGAACTACCAGTTGACTGCACTTGTCGCTATATCGTTTACTGTGATGACTTGGCCTTTAATGGTCAAGATGAGAGTTATCGCACCCTAAAAAGTGTGCTTGATGGCGCGCTAGATTCTGAGCAAGACAAGCTACTGGTCTATGCCACCAGTAATCGCCGTCGCTTGCTACCACAAATGATGAAAGACAATCTGGATATCTATAATGGGCAGACAGATGAGGTCAATCCCTACGAGACCATTGATGAGACCGTGTCACTATCGGATCGATTTGGCTTGTCCTTGAGCTTTCATCCCATGGATCAGCAGACATACTTACAGATTGTCCAGCATTATATAGCTTTAGAACTACAAAGAATGTCAGCACATACTGATCATGATATGGAAGTTAATGCAGAAGATGGAAGCTTATCCAATAAGATAAGAATAGATGCCTTACGCTGGGCTTCTGAACGCGGCGGACGCTCAGGACGAGTCGCTTATCAGTTCAGTCGTTATTGGAGTGGCAAAACACAATTGGCTATTGAAGACCGTAAATCATAGCTGCTAAGCCATATCTTTGAAACTATCTCTTTACAGTCACGCCTAATTGCTGCGTGCAGAGCCTACATACTGCACGCGACTCTCCTTTTGACTGTCCTCTTGGTCATCGACCAAATCAATATCCCCATTGACGGTATATTGAGCAAAATCTGCTGCCAGCCATAGATTGCCGTTATAGACACTTTGCGCATCTAAGCGGATATATGCCATGTTTGGTGTTTCACTATCTGAATTGTCAAAGCTCTGATAACGAGCGCTAAAGTGAGTCAAAATGATGTTTTTCAGGTTCATCTTTTGCGCGAAAGTACCCACTATATGCGCGCTACTATGCATGGGGTCAAAGTCAGGGTTGCGGGCTTGAATGGCCATCATGACCTCATGCGTATAAGTGGCCTCATGCACCAATAAATCAGTATCAGCAACTGCTTCACTCAAACACTCTGGCGTGTCATTATCCCCTGCCACCACTACTTTTGTCCGCTGCATTTTATTATTGGCATAGTCTGCTGAATGTAAGTGCTGACCATCCTCAGTGATGACATTTTCGCCTTGTTGCAGCTTGCCCCAAAGCGCGCTTGCTGGGATACCATCCGCTATGAGTTTACCTGTATTGAGCGTGCGACGATTGATCGTCTGCGTGATACCAAACCCGTAAGACGGCACGCGATGCGATAATGGATAAACCTCTATCATGAGCTGATGTTGATTACCCAAGTCGATTTTTAATTTGCCCTTATCATCTTCTTGTGACAACAGATTTTCTATCGACACAAAGTTGAGGGTAAATGGTAGATATAATTCAGTATGTAGGATAAAGGCATCAAGCAGCGACGAGATGGCTTTTGGTGCAATGATCGTCAGTGGCTCACGGCGACCTGACATCGCGGCACTCGCCAGCAGCCCTGGCAGGCCATAACAGTGGTCGCCATGGACGTGCGTAATACAAATAGCCGTCAATTGACGTAAGGAGAGCTTGGTATGCAGTAATTGCTGCTGTGTGCCTTCGCCACAATCGATGAGTAGCCACGGGCGCGACTTTTTATTTTGACTGTTGCTATGCGGCTGGTTGCCTTTTGATAAACCAGACGCGTTAGGATTTAAGCACTCGATTGCCAATGCCGTTACATTACGCTGCTTAGTTGGCACGCCTGCGGAGGTACCCAAAAATGTTAATTTCAGCATAGGTCATGTCTTTTATTTATTAGAGGCACGGGTTAGGACCGTTGGCATATCATGGTTTTTTGACCGTCAACCATTTGCCCACCATTGGCTGTACATTCACTGACCATGTTGGACTCATAAGATTTCCAGCCACCATAGAAGCTGGCTGCACACAAAATCACCACCAGCAGCTTCTGTGACCAAGATTTGATAGATACTTGCTGGTTATCAACCAGTTGCCTATTTTGCAAGTTCTGATCTAGCGACTGCTTAGCATCTGTGTCTTTCTTTGTTTTTGCATGATGCGATGTATTCAAGTCTGTCATTGTGTTATCCCAAAAAAGGCTTTGTTTATCCATAAACAAAACCTTTTATTTGCATCTTCTCTCAAGCGGTGAGAGGCGCTTAAACATTTATACTCATCTCTATTAAAACTGCGGCGTGCCACCTTTTGCCTCAGCACGTTTGAAAGCGGGACGCTCTTGACAACGCTTGAGCCAATTTAATAGATTGGCATATCTGACTTTGTCCATGCCTGCACGCGCATTAGAGGCGGCAACTACGATATACATTTGAATATCAGCGGCACTAAACGTCTCCCCTGCGAACCAGTGACTGTCTTGGAGCTGCTGCTCCATCAGATTTAGGTTGTTGATAATATTATTATTGATCATACCATCTTCAACTTGTTTGCGAATACCTTTACTGATCGGTTTAATCAGCATGGGCGAGCGCTCAACCACTTTACTAAACACCAGACGCATGACTAGTTGGGGCATCGCCGTGGCTTCGGCAAAATGCAACCAAAAGGTATAAGCTTCCCATGCCGCCTCATTATCATCAGTAGGCTTAAATTGATGCTCTTTGTCATAGTGTCTAAGCAGGTATTCAATGATAAAACCTGACTCAGCCAAAGCGCGATCACCCACTTCAAGCACCGGCGTGTGTCCCAACGGATGCACTTTTTTTAAGCTCTCAGGTGCAAGATAGGCTTTCGTACGCTCGTAAGTGGTCAGCTCATAATCTAGCTCCAACTCTTCTAGTAGCCACAAAATACGAAACGAGCGCGAATTGTTTAAATGATGCAGAGTTAACATAAACCGTCCTAGTGATATATTGTTTGAATCAATGATAATCTCTTTTGGATATAGTGCTCGCTTTTGCTCAAGCGCGACACCACTGCTCTTGATAATAGCGTAATTTATGCCCCTTTGACACTGCAAGTTTATAGGACAATGACCAAAATACTGCCTTGTAAGTCAGGTTTATGTAAACCTAGGAGGCACCAGTTTTAGTCACTATTCCACAGACAGTGCCTCAATCTTGCGCGTCATTTTGTCTATCTTTTGCTGATATTTTTTGATTTGACGGAAACGGTGCGCAATTAGCACGCCCTTAATACGGCGGTTTTTTAGGCGACGGCGTGGCGGAAAACTGCCCACTTGTGGCTCATTGTAGCCATGTAAACGGTTCTCACGTTTGCGCGCCAGATAGCCAAGGGCACTATCAGCAATCATGATGAGCAATGCGATAAAAATCATGCTATACATCAGCATAGAGCCGCCTTCATGTAAGTTACGATCCAAAATAGCGATCGAAAATATGAATAAAAATACTGGCTCAAGATAACACAAAGTCCCAAACAACGAGACAGGCAGCTTTTGACTGGCGACCATAGTTAACGACATCGCAGCAGTGCTTATGATGCCCAACAACGGCAACAGATACCAAAGCTTATGACTAGAAATCGCAAGCTCAAAACCACCGTTCAGATACAGTGCAACCAATACCACAGGCAACAACAATACAAGATCGGCAATCAAACCGGTAATAGGCGGTACGGCCAACTTGCGACGTAGCAAATAATATGGCGGATAACCCAAGCACACAAACAAAGTCTCCCAAGAGATCGCACCATATTCAAAGATATCATAGGCAATACCGAGACCTGCGCATATAATCGCAGCCCACTGTAGCAAGCTCATGTCTTCATTATAAAAAAAGCGACCGACCACGATCATGATCATCGGATATAAGAAGTAGCCCAACGTCACTTCAAGCCCCAAGCCATTGACTGGTGCCCACATAAACATCCAAATTTGCGCCCCCAAAATCGGAGTGGGTAGTATGAATAAAAACCACTCTTTGGCGTTTTTTAGTGTTTTTAGATAATCAAAAATATGCTGCCACTGTTTTAGCACACTCACCAGCAGCACCAGACTAAAAAACATCGTGAGCACCCGCCACGAAGCCACTTGTGTTCCTGATAGCGGTTGCAGCAGCAAGCCAAATAGGAACAGCAATGAGTATAAAAAGTTTGCAGCCACAGCCGTGATCGCACCCTGAGAAGTTTGGTTAGTAGTTAACATCACAACAGCCTTTAGAGATTGGGGCACATCCTTTGCAATTTAAAAAAAACAAAAGCCTCAGACGACAACGTCTGAGGCTTTTGTATATAGGGTGGTCGCGCAATCTAAGATAAACGCTATTAATGTATCCTGCTACATTATGGGCGGCATTATGTCAAAGTCAGAATAGATAAGCAATACCAGTGTGCATCTAGTGCATTAATTTCTACATCCAGTAAATTTAATGTATATAAGTGCTTATTTTGCATCAAGTTGTTCGAGTTTTTGCTGTATCTTATCCATCTTCTTTTGATAGCGACGGATTTTGCGAAAGCGATGCGCTTTTAGCACACCATCGATACGCTGGTTGATAAAATGACGACGCGGCGGAAAGCCGCCAATTTGAAGCTCTCTATATCCATGCAAGCGGTCATTACGCTGACGAACGAGATAGCCTATCGCACTATCGATTATCATGACTACTAGAGCAAGTGTAATCATACCGTACATAAAGAGCGAGCCACCTTCATCAAGACTTTGACTCAGAACAGTAATGGACAACACAAATAACAGTAGCGGCTCTATGTAGCTCAGCGCCCCAAATAGCGAGACCGGCAACTTGCTACTCGCAATCATCGTCAGCGACATGGCAAGCGCACTAAATACACCCAGCAATGGCAGTAGGTACCAAAACTTCATATTTTGTGCCGCCACACTAAAACCACCAGTGAGATAAAGCATGATCAGTACCACTGGCGTCAGCAGTGTCAAATCAAACAACAAGCCAGTAATGGGCGGTACAGCAAGCGTGCGGCGCAATAGATAATAAGGCGGATAGCCCAAACATACAAATAGCGTCACCCAAGACACCGAACCATATTGAAAAATGTCGTAGCCAATACCGAGCGCTGCCAGTATCGCTGCCGTATACTGCAAGACACTCATATCCTCACGGTAAAAAAACCGACCAAGCACAATCATCACAAGTGGCAATAAAAAATAGCCCAAGGTGACATCTAGACCAAACCCATTCACGGGTGCCCACATAAACAACCAAATCTGGCCGCCTAAGATCGGTGCTGGCAATATAAATATGAGCCATTCTTTTAAGGTCTTAAGCGTCTTTATATAATCAAAGACATGCTGCCATTGCTTGGTTAAACTGAGCAAGATGACCAAACTTAACAACATCATCAGCACGCGCCATGAGGCTACCTGTGTCCCCGTTAAGGGCAGCATAAATAGCCCAAACAAAAACATCATCGAGAATAAAAAGCTCGACGATATCGCTGCGATAGTTCCCTGAAAAGTTTGATTGGTCGTAAGCATAACAACAGCCTTGAAAGTAAAATCCTATGTACATTATTAAGAAAAAGTGAATGAAAAATAAAAGCCTCCGACGATAACGTCAGAGGCTTTTTTCTAGAATAAAGAGGAAAAACTAGACTAAAAAGCTAACTACTCAAATGGTTACTCATCATTATCTGCGGGATCGTTATCCAGCGTATGATCGTTAGCGATATCGATAGCGTCATTGACATCGCTTAAAGCGGCACTGTCAGTTGCTGAATCAATATCTATCTGCTCTTGGCCGTCTACGGAGAAAATCCCCTCTTCTTTCATCGCATCGACTAGCTCATCATCGCTTTCTTCATGTTCAACACGCGCCATAGCAACCAACTTTTCATCTTTTGGCAGACGAATGAGCGTGACACCTTGGGTGTTACGGCCAGAGCTAGCAACGTGCTCAACAGGTGTGCGTACCAATGTTCCTTTGTCAGATATTAAGATAATATCATCTTCAGGCTCAACTTTGGTGGCACGAACGAGCTCACCATTACGCGCACTGGTCTTAATGGCGATGACACCGCCGCCGCCGCGATTTTGCGTATTGAACTCATCGATAAAGGTGCGTTTACCAAAACCATTTTCACAAGCAATTAAGATCTCACGCACATCATCTTCGATAACGACCAATGACTTGATAAATTCATCAGTAGCCAAACGCATACCGCGGACGCCTTTCGCTGTACGGCCCATAGAGCGTGCATCGTTTTCATCAAAACGAATCGCTTTACCACTTGAGGCAAATAGCATCACTTCTTGATTGCCGTTGGTAATACGAGCGCTGACCAATTTGTCACCCTCTTCTAAACCCACTGCAATTAGGCCGTTTGAGCGAATGCTGGCGAACTGTTCCAGCTCAACACGCTTGACTGTACCATTGGCGGTTGCAAAGAAGACAAAGCGGCCGCTAACTTCCTCAGACATTTGCGGAATCGGTAGTATCGTGGTTACTGTCTCATCGCTGTTCAGGCCAATCAAATTGACCAGTGGACGACCACGAGCACCGCGGCTGGCAATCGGCACTTCAAACCCACGTAAGCTAAAGACGCGGCCACTGTCAGTGAAGCACAATACCGTAGAGTGCGTTGAGGTCACGACCAGATGATCAATCACATCATCTTCTTTCATTGCCGTTGCAGACTTACCTTTGCCGCCACGTTTTTGTGCGACGTAGTCATCAATTGGCTGAGTTTTTGCGTAACCAGTACGTGAGACGGTCATCACAACGGTTTGCTCAGGAATCAGGTCTTCACGGCTGAAGTCCATGCGTGAGTCGATGATATCAGTACGGCGCTCATCACCAAAATTATCACGAATCTCAATCATCTCATTAGAGATAATGCTCATAAGCTTATCAAAATCACCAAGAATAGACTCTAAATGAGTGATTTCACGTAGTAAGTCTTGGTATTCCTCGGTCAATTTATCTTGCTCAAGGCCCGTTAGGCGATGCAATTGCATATCTAAAATCGCATTGACCTGCTCAAGGGATAAACGATAGCGCTCCTGTCCTTCGATCAGACCAAACGGCGCTTTAGGATCTTCACCTTCGATAAATTCAGGACGTACAGACTGACTGCCAGCAGCAGTCAACATCGCAACGACACTGCCTGAACCCCAGGTATTATTCAATAAGCTTTCGCGGGCGAGTCCACGGTTTGCAGACGCTTTAATCGTCGCAATAATGTCATCGATATTCGCCAGTGCCACTGTCAGGCCTTCGAGCAGGTGACCACGGACGCGCGCTTTGTTCAATTCATAAATCGTACGGCGTGTCACGACTTCTTGACGATGGCGCACAAATGCAGCGATAAGCTGACGCAAGGTCAATAGTTTGGGCTGGCCATTGTCTAGCGCGACCATATTAATGCTAAAGCTAGACTCAAGCGGCGTCTGCAAGAACAAGTTATTAACGATAACTTCCGCTGTCTCACCGCGGCGCAGATCGATCGCGATACGCATGCCGTCTTTGTCAGACTCATCACGAATCTCGCTGATGCCCTCGATTTTTTTATCACGAACAAGCTCTGCGATACGCTCAATCAATTTGGCTTTATTCGCCTGATAAGGCACTTCGGTGAATACGATACGCTCGCGATCGCGGTTGACGCCAGTATTGCTCATCGGCTCGATATGATAGCGACCACGGATATGCAAGCGACCTTTACCCGTGCGATAAGCATCTAAAATGCCTGCGCGACCATAGATAATACCGCCCGTAGGAAAGTCAGGGCCTGAGATGTGTGACATTAACTCTTCGGCTGAGACTTGTGGGTTCTCTGCATAAGCCAAGCAAGCGTTGATGACTTCGGTGAGGTTGTGCGGTGCCATATTGGTCGCCATGCCGACAGCAATACCCGTCGCGCCATTGACCAATAAGTTAGGAATACGCGCTGGCATTACGCTTGGCATGCGCTCAGAGCCGTCGTAGTTGTCTTCCCAATCGACCGTATCTTTGTCCAAATCTGCCAGCATCTGATGAGTCAGCTTGGTCATACGTACTTCGGTATAACGCATGGCAGCCGGAGGATCATCATCGATCGAACCAAAGTTACCCTGACCATCAACCATTGGGTAGCGCAAGCTAAAATCCTGCGCCATACGTACGATAGCATCGTATACTGCACTATCACCATGTGGGTGATACTTACCAATGACATCACCGACCACACGGGCAGACTTTTTGTACGGCTTATTATAATCATTAGACAACACGTGCATGGCGTACATCACACGGCGGTGTACAGGCTTGAACCCATCACGCACATCAGGCAGCGCACGTGAGACAATCACGCTCATCGCATAATCCAGATAGGATTGCTTTAATTCATCTACGATGCCAATAGGACTGACCGATTCGCTCATATACACTCCTTCACTCACACTCTTTTCTGACCTTGTCTTGCTTGCGGTATCTTGGATCATATAAAAAAACGGCATGACCAATAGGCAACCGTGCTCAAAATATAAGACACAAAAAAGCACCGCTAAGCGTGCAAAACAATAGGAAAATAGTGATACAGTTTTTGTTAAAAACAATGTTTAATAAAAGAAGCTATTTTAGCACAAATTTGCTGATTTAGGGGGTTCTGGCTGCCATTAAAACCAAGCCAAGCGGTTCATTCGTGGTGATTTTTTGAATGGTTAATCTATGCTAAAAAAATTATCATAATCGGGGTGTTTCAATTGCCTCATTTTGGTATTTTTATGAGTAAATTCGCCCAAGTCTGCATGACAATATCGTTCATTTATGGACGCTAAGCGAGATGTGTTTTCGTGGTTTATTATCTGAGATGAGTACAGACCATTGATACTATTTGCGCCGTCTCAGTATATGGCGCTGCACAAAAAAACTGCATCCATTGAATGCAGTTTTTAATGATTTATTGACGGCTTTTAGATTAGCGCTTGTTTATATTACGTTGGGTTAACACTTGAATTAAAATTTTGCTCAAAGAATTCGCGGGTCGCTTGAGTACAAGCACTGCTGACCAGACCACCGTGATAGCTTGACAATATAGCCGCACCTGCCGCTTGTGCTAATGCTGTTGGATCTGTTACGCCCGCAGCCTGCGCATTCGCAATTGCATTATTTTGAACAGCTGTCAATGTGGTAGAGAATCTGTCTTGAACGTCATCGATAACGGTTGTTGACATCCATGGGTTGCTCATAGCACTATCACCAATCGGAGTCACTTCGCCTCGGTTGTTTCTAACATCGACATTTAGAACCGTCACATTAAGGTTGGCGTTTGGCGCTGCACTTGCCTGCTGTAATATCGCCGCCATCGAACCCGTATTTAGATCATAAAATACCGTTGGGTCTTGGTTACCACCACACAATAGTGTCGGCATGTTTGGTACATAATCACGTAAGTCGTTATCTTTAAGTGCTTTACGCATGCTATTTTGTGGGTTTTGGGCGGGCAATGCACCTGTGCCTGCTATTAACTGGTCTTGGTTTTGTAAGGCATCAGCGACATAAGCGGCACGGAAATCTGTTTTGATCAGATAGTTATCGTCAGCAAACCCTAAGAACGCAAAAGGTAGGTCACTGTCTGGGAGTTGATTGATCAAAGGATTATCGGTCGGCTTTGCTTCAAAGAGTGCATTGTCAGGCAATTTATTGGCAGCAACCAATTCCTCAAAACTCAACAGACTTGGCAGTTGCGTGTTGGCATAATCTGCGGTAAAGATGTCAGTCGGGTTACTATAAATGTTGCCGTACTTTTTTTGCATGCCATCTGCCAATAGCGGCGCAAAACGGGTCGCGCCAATATTTACATTACCAGCAAAAATCGCATCACCAAATGCAGCTAGCGCATAAGGGCCTGACGAAGGTGCAATGGCAGTTACTGATTTACCTTCTTGCTCTAGCTTACGTGCCGTTGCCATGGCGACATGGCCGCCTTGTGAGTAGCCGCTAATGAACAGCTTACCTGAGTCATCAATGCTGACATAGTCACTGTCATTGGCACGTTTTTGTCTAGCGATGATTTCGCGTGCGCTGTCTAATGCATCAGCCATATCAGTGGCTTGCTGTTCTGCGACAAGATACGGATGGTAGTCAAGCTCTGAGTCATCATAACCTGCATAGTTTGGTGCCACTACGATATAGCCTTGTGCTGCAAAGTTTGCGGCGATCAAATTGGCTTCGGCTGATCCTGAATTTAAAGCATTGCCTACTTGACTAAAATCATAGTCGCGATCGGTGGTCGTGCCATGCGCATAGAGCAAAATGGGTCGATCACCTTGACAGTCAGCACTATCACCACTTGGTAGCATCAGCGCTGCGGTCGTATTGGTACGCTCGCCTGCCGCGCCTACCGTCGAATAGCTGACTTTTTCGATATTGATATCACATTTGGCATCAGGCGTGGCGGTACCATTTAAGCCAAACTGGCTGTCTATTTGCGCGGCATTAAATGAGCTGATACTCTCAACTGACGTATCATTACGAACGATGATATCGTTGTCATCGTCGCCGCACCCAACCAGCAATAAGCTACTGGCAATAGCAACTGACAGTAGGCAGCGTGACATCGTGGGTCTATGATTGGTGAGAGACACTGAATGAGAGGCGTCTGTAGATAACTTAGCGTTAGTACCTGTGGTAGAGGGAGATTTAATCATGATTGCTGTCCTTAGCAGTCGGGAATCAGACGTTGCTGAGACTCCTTGGCAGTATGTGCGTCCATTGTGATAGGTTTTTGTCATTTATGCTTATTAAGTAGCTCGGACAATATCCGCCAAACCACTATTGTTTCTTGAACCTTACTATTTATACCGCAAAATATTATGAAAAGCTACTCGAAAGCATGTACTTAATCGCGCTCTTTAAACGATGTAAAACTGCTTATCGCCATTAAACCAGTTCTAGCTTCGCTTTGCGCTTTATTGTACGATGTCCCAAAATACCATCTCAATACAGATAACCCTTTATGCAAACCTCCAATCAAAATATGTCATTGTCCGATAACCAATCAATAGATTCTGCGGTAAAACCTACAATACAAGAAGAGGCACGTACGGATCGTAGCTTCGATGCCATTGCCGATCATTTTGAAAAAAAAGTCTATGGCGGCTTAAAAGGAGAGATTAGACTGGCGGTATTACGCCGTGATATTTTTGAATATAGTACACAAATGAGTGAAGCGCTTGGACGACCGCTGCGTATCCTAGATGTGGGTGCAGGGCTGGCACAAATTGTCATAGAGCTTGCTGCTCAAGGTCATAGCGTCGTCATCAATGACATCTCAGCAAACATGCTTGATAAGGCAAAAGCGAGTGCAGAACAAATCGATCAAGCGCTGGATATCACATGGTACGTCTGTCCATACCAAGCGCTTGCAGAAAAATTGACTAAAGAAGTCGATAAATTTGATTTGATTATGTCGCATGCCTTGCTTGAATGGTTGGCAGAGCCTGCTGCCGTTATGGATTTCTTCGATCAGCATTTGACAGATAATGGCGCGCTGTCTTTGTGCTTTTATAATCCCGCAAGCTTTGATTATCGCAATCTCATCATGGGCAATTTTAACTTACTTGATAATACGGACTATAAGGCAGACAACAAAAAAAGTCTGACACCCAATCATCCGGTTGCCAAAGAAGAGGTTGCGTCTTGGCTAAAAGCGCATGATTATCAGACGGTACGCAGCAGTGGCTTACGGGTATTTCATGACTATGCACCGCTCAAGCGTGGCGGCCATAACGACCCAGAGGCGGTGATAAAAATGGAGCTGCGCTACTCACAATTGGAGCCATACAAATGGCTTGGACGGTATTTACATATTTTGGCAGCTAAGCACGTTTAACCAACATCTGATAACGCCAGTTGTTAACACGGGTTAAACACCCTCATCAACTTTTAGTGATCGGTCGTATTCTGACCAAGTGGTGGCATTGACCTCTTTTTCGTCAAACACAACCACATGCTCTAACAACGGCAAGATACCAATATGTGAGCCGATTGCATGATTGTGATGGCTTGCGACTAATGATAAGACAGTCTGTCCATCATCCAATTGCAATCGATATAAATAATTGGCACCGCGGAACACTCGCCCAATCACCAAAGCTGTCTGCGTACTATCATCATCATGAATGATATCATCAGGGCGTACGAGTACCTTGATTGGTGTACCATTTGGGTAATCGTATTCGCAGTACTGCGGTTGTCCTGATTCATCATAGACTTCCATGCGGCGATAGATATTGCCAAGCGCCGTCTCCACACGACCTTCTTTGATGATACCGTCTATCATCGCGCCTTCGCCGACGAACTCAGCGACAAAAGGACTGACAGGCTCATGATACAGCTCGCTTGGTGTTGCCCACTGTACCAATCTGCCCTTATCCATTACCCCGACTTTATCTGCTAACGCAAACGCTTCGTTTTGGTCATGAGTGACCAAGATTGCAGTAGTATTGGTACGTTTGAGAATATCACGGACATTCATTGCTAGAGATTCGCGCAATACCACGTCCAGATTAGAAAATGGCTCATCAAGTAGTAGTAATTTAGGCTTCGGTGCAAGCGCCCTTGCAAGCGCCACACGCTGCTGCTGACCACCGGACAGCTCATTTGGGCGTTTGTCCGCATGCTCCGTCAGTTCGACTAGGCTTAGCATCTCAGCCACACGAGCTTTTTTGTCAGCAGCTGACCATTTATTGAGGCCAAAGGCAATGTTTTTTGCCACGCTCAAATGACCAAAAAGCGCATAATCTTGAAACACCATCCCCATGCCGCGCTTGGCTGGTGCCACGGCAAAAGAGTGCCGAGCTGTTTTTTCCGTTAGACGTTGATTGTTTAAATGGATAGTACCGCCGCGGCTTTGCTCCAATCCTGCAATCGCTCGCAATGCCGTGGTCTTGCCGCAGCCACTATAACCCAAAAAACAGCCAATCTCTCCTTGCTCTAATTCTAAAGACATGCCATTAACCACAATAGTATCGTCATAGCCGACAATTAGGTTTTGTACACTAAAATAAGGATTGCTCGCGATAGTGCTCTCAGTATCTTGGCGCGCAGTATCGGCTTGTTCTACAGGCTTGTTATGTTGAGATTGGGCTGTCCGAGTTTGCACGACTGGTGATTTTTTGACGGGAGTAATACGTGCTCCAGTCTTTACGGACTGAGCGTCTGATGAGTCGTTCATTGAATCAGTGTACATAGACAATCCCAGTTCGCTATTAGTAAATACAATTTTGGATAAAACAGTAAAAATTATAATATAAGTTAGGTCAAGCACCATTAAATATGGCACGTTTATAAGCAGCAATGGCGGTTAGCTTTGTTTGTCACTTTGACGCAATAGTATCCAAACAGGAAGTAAGCCAACCAATACAATCAATAGGCTCGGTAATGCCGCCCTCCCCCACATACCTTCGCTTGTCATTTCAAACACGCGTACCGCCAGCGTATCCCAGCCCTGCCGGCGTGTCATCAATGTGATCGGCATCTCTTTCATTACTTCAACAAACCCCATTAACAATGCCGTGAGCACCCCAGGACTGAGCACCGGTAGCATCACATGACGCCAACGCTGATAAGGACTGTCGCTAAGTAATTTTGCAGCAGCTTCTTGATTGACGGTCAATCGTTGCAACTGCCGATCCACTGGCTGAAAACTCACCGTCATAAAACGCGTCGACAATGCCAATAGCATAACGATCACACTGCCTGAGAGCACCTGCTGCGAGGTGATACCAAAAGCAATCATTTGATTGTCTAGCCACGCAATAGGAATAAAAATACCCACTGCCAATACCGTACCCGGCACAACGTAACCTAAATTAGCGAGCGTGGTCATTAGCTTGGTCGATTTATCAGGATATTGCCGCTTGATCCACGCAATAATCACTGCCAAAAAGGCAATAAAAACTGTGGTCATACTAGCAATCATAAGGCTGTTAGTCACAAAATCAATATAGCGCGCATCAAAATCTTGGCGAAAGTTTAACGCTGTCCAATAAATCAGCTGCAAAAAAGGTATTAGAAAAGCCAGCAAAAATACAAACGTACATAGCAAGCTCATCCCTATTTTGGCAGGAGTACTGGCGTCGAAACGCTGGTTGCTGCCTTGCGTAATCGAACTACCGCGCTTAGCTTGCCAGTATTGCTCAAACAGTACTACGATAAAGATCACACCGATGAGCAAGGCTGCTAGCTGTGCGGCAGTGGTCAAACTAAAAAAGCCAAACCACGCCTTATAAATAGCCGTGGTAAACGTATCGACATTGAATACCGAAACCGCGCCAAAATCTGCCAATGTTTCCATACTTGCTAGCAATAAGCCACCGATGATCCACGGTAGTGCTTGTGGTAATGCCAACCGGAAAAACACACGGCTACGGCTTAAACCCAACATCTGCCCTGCTTCAATCGCCCGCCGACCTTGCGACAAAAACGCCTGACGCGCCAGCAAATACACATAAGGATAAAATGCCAACGATAAAATTAAGCCAGCGCCCCATACATTGCGTATTGAAGGAATCGCTGTCGTGATACCAAAATCGCGCAGTCCTGTCTGTAACGGCCCACTAAAATCCACAATACCAATGGTGACAAATGCCAATACGTAAGCCGGTATGGCAAGCGGCAACATGAGCGCCCACGAAAAAAACCGCTGACCAGGGAAGCGGTACATGCTGGTTACCCAAGCGAGAACGGTACCGATAGTGCCCGATATAACCGTCACCATAAACAATAAAATCGCCGTATTTTTGAGCACTTGCGGCAGTACGTACTCTGCCATATGTGTCCAAATATCGGCGACTGGTTGCGTCCACGATAACAACACAATCAAAATCGGCACCAGCATAAACAACGAAATCAGCCCTAAGACTGATTTCGAGATAATACGTTTACGAAGGGCGTGGTCTTGACTGATCGTCTGAGTGTCATTATCACTGTCATTGACTGTATTGTTTTGACTAACAGACGCATCTGGCGTTGTGATCATAGTATCATTACCGTGTCATACTCACTCATCGAGACTTTTTAAGCGCCTACCAAACTCAAAACGGTCATTGTTTCATGACTAAACATTTCATCATCAGATTTTAGCAAACTATCTTTTAAAACGATGATGTTGAGCTTGGTATCTTGCTTGATGATAGTCTTTTATTTATAACCCGCTTTGTCCATCATTTGAATGGCTTGAGTTTGTAGCTCACCAAATTTCTGTACGTTGATATCGTCTTTTTTGAACTCGCCCCAAGATCTGAGCATTTCTGACTCATCCACCCCTTCTTTGACTGGGAATTCTTTGTCTGAGCTGGCATAAAGACCTTGCGCCTCATCAGATGACAACCACTCAATCAGTTTAAGTGTACCGTCTGGATTATCTGACCCTGTAACCACGCCCGCGCCTGAAACGTTTACATGTGTACCAGTGGTGCCTTGGTTTGCCCAGAATATTTTCACAGGGAAGTTTGGTTTTTCGTCTAATAGGCGGCCATAGTAATAACTGTTGGCGATACCGACTTCACACTGACCAGCAGCAATCGCCTCTAGCATGGCGGTATCATCACTGAACACGTCAGTGGCAAGATTATCAACCCAACCACGGATGACAGCTTCTGTTTTTTCTTCACCCAAATGCTCTATCATGCTGGCGACAAGCGACTGGTTGTATACCTTTTTAGAAGTACGCAAGCATAGTTTGCCTTTCCACTTTGGATCCGCCAAATCTGCATAAGTCGATAATTGATCGGCGATAACTTTGCTTGGGTCATAAAAAATAGTACGCGCGCGCAGTGATAGACCTGTCCATTGACCTTTTGGATCGCGATACTTTGCAGGGACATTGGCCTCTAGCACAGACGACGCTACTGGTTGTAGTAAACCCTGCTGAGCCGCTTGCCATAAGTTACCCGCATCCACCGTCAGTAGCATGTCAGCTGGAGTGTTTTGACCTTCCGCTTGCAAGCGCGCCATCAGTGGGCCAGTTTTGTCTGTGACAAGTTCAATCTTGACACCAGTCTGTTCAGTATAGCGGTCTAGCAACGGCTTAATCAGCTGCTCATTACGTGAAGAATAAATAGTAATGGTTTGACCATCTGCACTGGTCGCACCGTCTTCATTCGCGACTTGCTGCTCACTGCCAGCCGCTGTTGTCTCTGTCTCCGCGCTGTCTTCGGTGGTAGAAGAATTGCTACAGCCAACCATTCCCAACATCAGGCCAAATATGGCAGCAGATAATACAGGCTTGGTGGTGACTAGACTAGTGCGGATGGTGTTCAGTGGCATGGTTTTCCCCGTAGTAATGCGATAAAAAAGAGACGGCAAATAGTGAGATAAAATGGTCAAAACCCCTATTGTTGGGATTCGTTGGACCATAATTATGGAAACAACATACTAATAGAAATGAGATTAATTATCAATACATTTATCTAACCCAAGATGCTGAAATTATTTTCATATTAGGGCGTGTTGAACATTCGACCATGGCACTGACAGCGACTATTTTTTAGG
>NZ_JAKDJE010000060.1 GCF_030454045.1 Psychrobacter sp.
AGATTAGTGAGGTGCTCTTCTTTTTTCAATCACTTTCGAAGTTGAGAGTGGGGTAAAAACTATGATGCAGAAAAACCATGAGGTAGAAAATAAGACAGCTGCTAGGCATGTGATAGAAGGAAACAATTTGTCTCAAAGGGTTTTGTAGTCATGACGTAATAGCTTAGCACAAGTCGGTGACGGCTTAGCTATCATGATATGGGTCAGTGTTTACATTTTGCTGTTTTTGCGGGCAATGTTATGACAACCCTGGCTAGGTACGGTATATTTGAAGCAGTCGATACCATAGACAAAACGATAAATAACCTTGTTAGGATTTTTTGATGCCACTATCGGTGAATGCGTCTGTAGCCAATGCAGAAAACCACGTGAGGTCTGATCGGCCACTCTCGGCGCTAGATATGCCAGTAACCGCGCTGGCAGGTGTTGGGACAAAGGTGGCTGAGCAGTTGGCACAGTTGAATATCAAGCGGATATTTGATTTGTTGTTACACCTGCCGCGTGATTATGAAGATCGCAGTCGCCTAGTGTCAATCGCAGAGGTAGAGCACGGACAGTCCGCTCTCATTACTGGTCGCGTGGTTCATGTCGATACCAAGCGCAGCGGTATGACGGTTGTGATAGATGATGACACAGGCACCATAGCTTTGCGGTTTTTTAAGGTATATCGCGGACTGGCGCAGACCATGAATGTGGGAACGCGACTGCAGCTGTTTGGTGAGGTCAAAGTCAGTCGTTATGGTAAACAAATCCATCATCCTGAATATCAAGTTATCACAGACAATGCGATCACAACCGATACGGGTTTACAGCCCATTTATCCGAGTGTGAAAGGCTTACACCAAAATAAGCTGCGCACTTTGATTAAGCTGGCCCTGCAGACGGTTCGTAGTCAAGGTCTACCAATGACGCTGTTTACGGCGGAAGATTTTGCCGTTGTGGCGGATCTACCCTTAGTGCCTTTTGAGCCAGCCAAGCCAGTCGTGTTAGACGTTCCATTTCCAGACGATATTTTTTCAACGTTAGCCCGTAGTGTCCCTGATCATGTGATTGGTAATAGTGTGAATAAGCCCGCTACGTCCATTTATGACGTCAATCATGATGCCCATAGCGCGGCTGCCCGCATTGCTCATAGCAATGTCTATAACTTGACGATATTTGAAGCGTTAGTATTGCTGCATACACCGCCAACCTACACCAGCGCAAGTCAGCAATATAAACTGTTAACCCAACTGACGGCGCGTACTCATGCTGCCTGCCAGCGCTTAATTATCGAAGAGCTAACGGCGCATCAGCTCAGCTTACTGTACCGTCGTCAGCAGCTGCATCAGCACAAAGCACCCAAATGTACGACCCACAGTCCGCTGTCTGATAAGCTATTTGGCGCATTGCCGTTTGATCTGACAGGTGCACAAAAACGAGTGATGAAAGACATCACGACCGACATGGCAACCTCTATTCCAATGCTACGACTGGTACAAGGCGATGTGGGTGCTGGCAAGACGTTGGTTGCAGCAGGAGCGGCGGGCTATGCGCTGGACAGTGGTTGGCAGGTGGCAGTCATGGCACCGACTGAGATTTTGGCAGAGCAGCATCTTGTGAACTTTAAACACTGGTTTGAGCCGCTGGGTATTGGTGTCGGCTGGCTCGCTGGTAAGCAAACTGCCAAACAGCGCCGCGAAGCATTGGAAGCGGTTGCGGAAAATACGGTACAAATCGTCGTTGGTACCCATGCCTTGTTTCAAGAGCACGTTGAGTTTGCTAAATTGGGACTTGTCATCATTGATGAGCAGCATCGATTTGGCGTTGAGCAGCGCATGGCATTAACCAATAAAGGCGTGGCCAATAGTACGCCGCATCAGCTAATCATGACGGCAACCCCGATTCCGCGAACGCTTGCCATGAGCCTCTATGGCGATATGGACACCTCCATTATTGATGAGTTGCCACCAGGGCGTACCCCCATTACCACGGTGACCATCGATCGCAATCGCCGCGATGAGGTGATCGAACGCATTGCCGTGAATTGCGAGGCAGGTAGGCAAGCGTATTGGGTGTGCTCGTTAGTTGAGGCGTCTAGCGTATTGGATGCACAAGCGGCTGAAGCCACATATGAGGATTTGAAGGAGCGCTTAGATATTCGCATTGGCTTAGTACATGGCAAAATGAAGTCTGCGGATAAGCAAGCCATCATGCAGGCGTTTAAGGCGGGTGATTTGGATTTGCTGATTGCCACAACCGTCATCGAGGTGGGGGTCGATGTACCCAATGCCTCACTCATGGTGATTGAAAATGCGGAGCGTTTGGGTCTGTCACAGTTGCATCAGCTTCGCGGGCGCGTTGGGCGTGGCTCAACCAAGAGCTTTTGTGTGTTGTTATACCAAAAACCGTTATCAGAGACGGGAACAGAGCGCCTCAATGTCTTGCGGGATAGTACAGATGGCTTTGTCATTGCTCAAAAAGACTTAGAGCTGCGCGGACCAGGTGAGCTACTGGGCAAGCGTCAAACAGGCAATGTTGGCTATTATTTGGCTGATTTGATACGTGATGAGCAGTTATTTGCGATTGCGCAGCGCTTGGCCAAGCACTTGATTGCAGACCCTACCAGAAAAGCAGATGTCAGCCAATTGATTCATCGCTGGATGCCAGAGGCAAGTCGTTATACCAACGCCTAGTTTATACATCAGTGAGGTAATCAGTTATGTGGTTAGTGCTGTCTTTCGTCATGACACTGAATGACATAAGATCATCCTGATACTGAGAGTAAAAAAGAGCAAAAAAAGAGGACAGCCATTGCCATCCTCTTCTATTTATTACAGCCAATTGCTACACCGTTTAAGCTATTTCATTTTTTTTGCTTTTTTCAATGCTTTCTTAAGCGCTTTGAGGTCTTTATTTTTTTGCTTAATCTTTGCTTTGGTGTCTTTAATTTCTTGTTTGAGCTTTTTCACCTCTGATTTATTAGCCATGATGGTTTCCTTTATTAATAGATTTAGAACCATAATGACAAATCCCCTCATAAATACAAGCCGAAACTGTAGGGCGTCTGTATCGCTGGGTTTTATGACTGATGATTTTGAGAGGCGTTATCTTATGTCATGCCATTCATCATCTCAGTATGTTTGGTCATGAGTATTGACGATCTAAATGTGAAATAGCATGCTGTGAAGCGTTTAAGCCTAGAATTGATAGCGTCATATACCTACATCATCTGCTTTTATTTAACACTTGCACAATCCTTTTTAGTGATAATATCTTGATGAAGTTCAATATCTTAATAGTATCTTATGCTGGGTCGGCGGCTGACTATGCGGATACTTAACAGGATTGACCCCATTGAGCGTTAGTCTACAATATTAAAAGCGACTATCAACAAGATCTGCCTGCCCCACTTTGTTTCCTTTATACCTTTTACGGCGCTAGCGAGTACTGTGCTTATTTATAGAGACCGACTATGAGTGACTTTAAAGACCCTGCTGATAATAAGCAAGAACCGACTAGCGGACAGCAAACCAATATTAAGACACCTCAACACGCTGAGCTACCACCATATCGTCAATCTGATGCCTTATCTAAAAACTCTCCTGCAAAAATGCCACTATGGTTGTTGCCAGCATTGGTTGCGGTGCTGGTGATTGGATTTGTGCTAGGTAAGTATTGGGGCGGTAGTGCAGACGAGTTGCGAGAGGAGACAGTAGCCTCTAGTGGTGTGGCAGGTGGCAATGAAGCTGATAGCACTGCGAGTACGGAGCAGTCTGTTTTGTCAGTAGAAACCGTCAGCCCAAGCCAAGATGATATCGGTCGCACACTTAGCGCTGATGGCACCATCAACGCCAAAGATATCGCTAATGTCAGTGCAAAAGTCAGTGGTGTGGCCATCGAGCGTGTATTGGTCGAAGAGGGCGACCGCGTGAGAGCGGGGCAAGTGCTCGCAATGTTTGATACTGATGCGATGGAGCAGCAAGTGCTGCAAGCTGAGGCAGATGTGGCAGAGGCAGAAGCCACACTTGCCAACGCCAGCGCCGATGCGGCCCGCGTATTGCCACTCATCGATATTGACGCCATTAGTAAACAAGAAGCCGATCGCTACCGTACTTCTGAGGTACGTGCCCGCGCAGCGTTGCAAGCATCCAAAGCCCGTTTAAGCAATCAGCGTTTGACCCTTGATAATGCCACAGTGGTTGCCCCTGTTAGCGGTATTATTAGTGAAAAAATGATCGAGGTTGGGCAGGTTGCAGGTGGTGATCCATTATTTACGATTATCAAAGACGGTATATTGGAATGGCGAGCAGAGTTAGATCCGAAGCTGATTGGCGATATCAATATTGGTACACCTGTACGAGTCGCTCTATCCGGTGATGATAGTGTGATGGGACAGGTGAACCGTATCGCTCCGACGGCAGATAATAATCGCCAAATCACGATTTATGCGAGCCTCGCGACTAATTCAAAAATTCGCGCTGGCATGTATCAGACAGGCGAGTTCCTACTCGGTAGTGCCAGCACTCAGACGATTCCTAATAGCGCTATCGTCAGTAACGATGGTTATGACTATGTGATGCTAGTGACTAATCTGACCACGACAGATGGTAAATCAATGGGACGTATCAAACAACAACGAGTGACCTTAGGCGAGCGACTTGGTGAAAACGTCGCCGTGCTAGAGCCATTGCCAAGTGACAGCCATATTGTGCAGCAAGGCGGTAGTTTCTTAAACGATGGCGATTTGGTGCGTATCGTTAATGGTGTGGGCCAAGCCAGTACCGCCGTCAATACAGCAGCGCAGGCACAATCATGAGCCTAAACGTCTCCGCTTACTCGATCAAAAATCCGCTCGTGGCGATATTGCTATTTGTACTCCTCACATTAGGGGGTATTTATGGCTTTATGAAAATGAAGGTGCAGCAGTTTCCGGATATCGACCTGCCCGCTGTAGTGGTGACAGTCACGTTGCCGGGTGCCGCGCCCTCGCAGCTCGAAAACGATATTGCCAAGAAAATTGAAAACAAACTGACCAGTATCGAAGGTGTGAGTCATATCCGCACCACGTTGCAGACTGGTGCTGCGACAATGGCGACCGAGTTTGTATTAGAAAAAGACATTCAAGAAGCCGTCGACGATGTACGCTCGGCGGTGGGTGAAGTACGTGGCGATCTACCCGCTGCTGCTAATGATCCTATTATTACCAAGGTATCTACCGCAGGGTTCCCAGTAGTCACGTACTCTGTGGCTTCTGACAATATGAGCGTAGAGGATCTGTCGTGGTTTGTGGATGATACGGTCACCAAGCAGCTCTCTGACATACCGGGTGTTAGTACCGTCAGCCGTGTTGGCGGACTTCAGCGTGAGATTACCGTTGCCGCTGATCCGATTGCGCTAAGTGGTTTGAAATTACCCATCTCTCAGCTGTCGCAGCAAATTGCGGGTATCCAGCAAGACAGCTCTGGCGGTGAGGCAGAAGTCGGAAATACGACGCAGACGATCCGTGTGCTTGGCGCGGTGGAGCGGGCCCGTGAGCTGAATAATTTGCAGGTGGCGGTGCCTACTGGCGGGACGCAAGCGCTCGGACGGATGGCAAAGATCACCGATGGCGCCGCCGACCCAAGCTCTATTGCTAAGCTTGACGGTAAAACAGTAGTGGCATTTAACATCACTCGCTCGCGCGGTGCCAGTGAAGTCGATGTCATGGCGCTGGTTGATGATGAGCTTGCCAAGCTGACCGATGATACTGGCAATATTAGTATCGAAAAAGTCTATGATCGAGCGACACCCATTGCTGAGGATTATGAAGCCTCTCTACGGATGTTGATCGAAGGTGGCATTTTAGCGGTCGTCGTCGTATTTTTATTCCTGCGTAATATTCGAGCGACGATCGTTGCCGCTGTCGCTTTACCTTTATCGGTGATTCCTACCTTTTTGGGCATGTATCTCTTTGGCTTTAGCCTCAATATTATCTCCTTACTGGCTTTATCACTCGTCATTGGCGTACTGGTCGATGATGCGATCGTTGAGGTCGAAAACATCATACGACATTTGCGTATGGGCAAAACCCCTTATGAAGCGGCGATGGAGGCGGCTGATGAGATTGGTCTGGCGGTGGTTGCCACGACCTTTACTTTGATTGCGGTGTTTTTGCCGACAGCCTTTATGGGCGGTATCGTTGGACAGTTTTTCCGACAGTTTGGTTGGACGGCAGCATTATCCATTTTTGCCTCACTCATGGTGGCGCGTTTGATCACACCGATGATGGCGGCATACGTGCTTCGACCTGAAAAAAACCACGTCGAAAAACAAAGCGCGATGATGGGATACTATCTTAAAATTGTTTCGTGGACATTGCGTCACCGCTGGCTGACCATGGGGGCAACGCTGGTATTGTTTGTGGCCTCATTAGGGCTGGTCAAGCTGCTGCCAACCGCTTTTATCCCTGATAACGATATCGATCAGACACGCGTGGCGATCGAGCTGACGCCTGATGTGGCATTAGAAGATACAGAGCGGGTGGCTGCGCTCGCCCGTGAGCGGATCCTAGCCATGCCTGAGGTGACGAATATCTTTACCTCGGTGGGAGAGGCACAAGCGTCGATGGGTGCGTCGGACGGTGGTGGCGGTAAAGCTGAAAACATTGCGGGTTTGGATATCGTACTTGCCCCACGTGCAGAACGAGGCACCAAGCAAGAGATCGAACGCAAAATTAGCCAGTTAATGACCGAAGTGCCGGGGGCGCGATTTACGGTTGGGCTATCGAGTGGCGGGGAGAGTGGTTATAACTTTTCATTAACCAGTACCAACCCCCAATTGCTCGAGCAGACTGCACAAAAAATCATGACTGAGATACGAGGTTTGCCAAGTGCAGGCGCGGTGACCAGCGATCGCAGTTTGCCGCGTCAAGAGCTCACGGTGACGCCAGATAGACTAGCGATGGCTGACAAAGGGGTAACGACGCAAGACATTGCGACCACGTTGCGTGTGGCGACTGTTGGCGATTATGAGCAGCGCTTGTCTAAGCTCAATCTTGATACGCGTCAGATTCCTATCGTGGTGCGTCTACCCGATGTCGCCAAGCAAAACGTCAGTCAGTTAGAAGGCTTATATGTGCCAAGTACCCTACCTGCTGGGCAAGGGGTACGGGTGGGCGAAGTGGCGGCGCTAGACTTTGGGACAGGGCCTGCTCAGATTAGCAGGCTGGATCGGGAGCGTGCGATTAGTATCACTGTGCAACCAGCGGATGGTGAGCTCGGCGATCTAGTACAAGCGGTCAAATCCGTGCCAACGATGCAGCAATTACCGCCTTCGATTACCATCATTGATCAAGGTCAAGCCGAAAATATGGCGGAGCTGTTTAGTGGGTTTATCATTGCGATGTCGGTGGGTGTGGTCTGTATCTTAGGCGTTCTTATTTTATTATTTGGCCGTTTATTACAGCCATTTACCATTTTGATGGCACTGCCGTTATCGATAGGCGGCGCGTTTGTGGGTTTGGTCATTACCAATAGTAGTCTGTCGATGCCGTCGATGATTGGTTTTATTATGCTTATGGGTATCGCAACCAAAAACTCAATCCTACTCGTCGATTACGCGCTGATTGCTCAGCGCCGCGGGCTGGCGCGTTTTGAGGCCATTATGGATGCCTGTCGCAAGCGTGCGCGGCCTATCATCATGACCACCATTGCGATGGGTGCAGGCATGTTGCCACTGGTCTTTGGTTGGGGTGATGCTGATCCTACGTTTAGGCGACCAATGGCAGCAGCAGTATTGGGCGGTCTGGTCACCTCAACGCTACTCAGTCTGGTAGTTATTCCAGTTGTCTATACGTTGATGGACGATGTGTCAGGATGGTTTACCAAATGGCTGGTGCCACATGGGAAGAAGAGAAGCCCACATATTTAACATACTGCAATACACAGTCATCATGATGATCATGCACCCCATACGTGACTACCACGTATGGGGTTTTTTGATACATCTCACAACCAAACTGTCATAGAACCCATATGCCTTTTTACCTATCGTTTAATTGTCTGATATACCAATACGTTATAGTAACGCCATTATCAAACCCTATTCTATGATTTGTCTTCAGGAGGCATCTATGAAACTAACCACCATCACTTTAAGTATGGTTGCCGCCTTGTCATTGACCAGCTGTGCCACGCAACAAGCGACCAGTACCGACTGGACCCCATATCTCAAATCCATGCAAAAAGGCTGTGATTATCCTAACCCGACCACCAGCAGCTTACCCATACCTTATCAGCAATCGATTATCGATACCGAAACGCGCTATCGTGGCGAAAATACCGATAAAGAAACCCTCACGACGTATGTGCTCAGTAATGCCACTGCCTTTGGGCGGCCGCTGAATAAGATTGAATACTTAAGTGGGTATGAGTGGTCACATCTAAAATTATACTTTGCCAATGATCCGCAAGCATTACGTAAGGAGTTTGCGCTGCCCGTGGATAAATATGATGTCAATACAGTGACCAAAAACGACAGTAGCGGCTATCAAGTAACGGGCGAGGGCTTTACGCATTTAACGTTTGATAAAAAGGATAACAGCATTGCTTGTGGGTTTGGGGTGTAGCGTAAAGTAAGATTTTTGGTGATGTATATTTTTCAGAAGTAAAAACCAATAAACCTTAAGATAACAGCGCTGCTGTCTTAAGGTTTTTTTCTATCTATAAAATATCTCTAATAGAAAATGACGTAGTTATGATTAAAAAAAGTCACAACTACTAATAATGAATAAAATTCATCTTATACTAAGTTTATATCGTTTTTATTCATGTTAAAGATTTGGTTTAATACACCCATACAGACATTCAGTGTTATTTCAATTTGTAGGGTAGGAATCACCATGACTAAGCCTTTTGCATGTTCAATCAAGCACATTCGTTTTGATGAAAACTATCAGCCTGCCAGCAGCACGCGCATGACGACCAACTTTGCCAATCTTGCGCGCGGTGAAGCACGCGAAGACAACCTACGCAAAGCGATTACCATGATTAATAACCGCTTTAACGCACTGGCGCATTGGGACAACCCAAATGCCGATCGTTATTCGGTCGAAGTAGACATCGTGTCTGCCAACATGGATATCGAAGGCAATGGCGATGCGTTCCCTGTGATTGAGATGCTACAAACCACCATCGTTGACCACAAAGAAAACAAGCGCATCGACGGTATGGTCGGCAACAGCTTTTCTTCTTATGTGCGTGATTATGATTTTAGCGTGGTGCTACTGGAGCATTTTAATAAGCACCCAAATACCAAAGCGCCTGAAGATTTTGGCGACTTGCATGGCAAATTGTTTAAATACTTACTGAGCTCAGACGCCTATCAAGAAAACTTTGACAAGCAGCCTGTAATTTGCCTCAGCGTATCGACCAGCAAGACCTATTACCGCACCACCAATGTGCACCCTGTGCTGGGCGTAGAATACAAGCAAGACGAGTATTCATTGACCGACGATTATTTTTACAAAATGGGCTTGGTTGTGCGTTACTTTAAGCCTGAGGGCAGCGCTGCGCCACTCGCCTTTTACTTTGCGGGCGACTTGACCAGCGACTACACCGATCTTGAGCTGATCAGTGCAATCAGCACGATGGAGACGTTCCAAAAGATTTATCGTCCTGAGATTTATAACGCCAATTCAACGGCAGGTCAGGTCTATCAGCCAAGCCTAAAATACCAAGACTATTCGCTGACGCAGATTGTTTATGACCGTGAAGAGCGTAGCCAAATGGCCGTCAAGCAAGGCAAGTTTACCGAAGAGCAGTTTATCAAGCCGTATCAAGACATCTTGGATACGTGGGCGGCCAACTATAAGCCTGAACAAGACGCGGCATAAGTGCCTTTGCTTTATCGCACGCGCATTCATTTTTAAGCGACTTATTACTTTTATAGAAGATATACCGACATGACTTTATTATTACCGACCTCTACCGCTGGCAGCTTGCCAAAACCTGCATGGCTGGCTGAGCCTGAAAAGCTTTGGTCACCATGGAAAGTCGCCGATGACGTACTGGCAGAAGCCAAAAAAGATGCCTTGCGTGTGTCACTACAAGAGCAACTGCTGGCAGGCATTGATATCGTCAGTGATGGCGAGCAGACACGTCAGCATTTTGTGACCACCTTTATTGAGCATTTGGATGGCGTGGATTTTGAAAACCGTGAGACCGTGCGTATTCGCAATCGCTATGATGCGAGCGTGCCGTCGGTGGTCGGTGATGTGAGCCGTCAAAAGCCTGTATTCGTTGACGATGCCAAGTTTTTGCGTTCACTGACCGACCAGCCGATTAAATGGGCGCTGCCAGGGCCGATGACCATGATTGATACCTTGTACGATGGTCACTACAAAAGCCGCGAAAAGTTGGCGTGGGAATTTGCTAAAATCCTTAACCAAGAGGCCAAAGAGCTAGAGGCGGCGGGTGTGGACATCATTCAGTTTGATGAGCCTGCATTTAACGTCTTTTTTGATGAAGTGAACGATTGGGGCGTGGCGACACTAGAGCGCGCTATTGAAGGCTTAAAGTGCGAAACGGCCGTACACATCTGCTACGGCTACGGCATTAAGGCAAACAACGACTGGAAACAAACGCTTGGCTCGGAGTGGCGTCAGTACGAAGAAGCCTTTCCAAAACTGCAACAATCAAAAATTGATATCGTGTCGCTTGAGTGCCAAAACTCACGCGTACCGATGGATTTGATTGAGCTGATTCGTGGTAAAAAAGTGATGGTTGGCGCGATTGATGTGGCGACCAATGAGATTGAAACGCCTGAGGCAGTCGCTGATACGCTGCGTAAAGCCTTGCAATTTGTCGATGCGGACAAGTTATATCCTTCAACCAACTGCGGTATGACGCCGCTGCCACGTCACGTTGCTCGCGGTAAATTAGCAGCCCTAAGTGCAGGCGCGGCGATTGTCCGTAAAGAGCTGAACGCGGCTACCGCAGCAGCGTAAATTGTATTGACACGATTGACTGTCCATAGTCGGTCGCCTATGCCGTCCATTAATGATGATCTAAGGTAGTGTACCGTCATGATTGAAGCCATCGATTTTAGAAATGCCCTATCACGACTGACCACCGCCGTGCATGTGGTCACCACCAACGGCACCTCAGGCGCGCATGGGTTTACTGCCTCCGCAGTGTGTAGCGTCAGCGATGACCCACCGACAGTGCTGGTGTGTATGAATCGCGCAGCGCGCTCGCATGTACATTTTGTGGGTAATAATACCTTGTGCGTCAATGTACTCGGCACGCAGCATGAGCCGTTATCCAATGTCTTTGCCTCAAAGCTCGATTCTGACGCCCGTTTTGAACATGGCATATGGGACACGTTGGTCACAGGCGCACCTGCGTTAGAGGACGCCTTGGTCAATCTAGATTGTGAGATTGAATCGGTTCAAGATGTGGGCACGCACAGCGTCTTTATGTGCCGCGTCGTCGCCATCAGGCAGAGCGAGCAAGAGGAGAGTTTGGTCTATTTTAACCGTGCTTATCATCACCTCCGCCAGAGCGAGCCTGCGTAAACGTCTCTTGCTATTCGCCTTATTCGCCAGCCAACAGTAACTGAAAAATTAACTAAAAAAAGTAACCATCCTGTGGAAATTATCATCTTTTTAATCATAGGCGCGCTTGCAGGCTTTGCAGCGGGGCTGTTCGGTGTCGGTGGCGGGACGATTATCGTGCCGCTCCTGTTTATTGTCTTTACCCAAATGGGCTACAGCCCTGATGTGATCATGCATCTGGCGCTCGGCACCTCGCTTGCCACCATCATTGTTACCTCCATCAGCTCGCTCATGGCGCACAATAAGAAAGGCGCGGTCATGTGGCCTGTGGTCACTAACCTTGCCCCTGGTATGGCGCTGGGCTGCTTTTTTGGCGCGGGTATCGCAGGCTGGCTATCCAGTGGGCATTTGCAAATCATCGTTGGAATCTTTCTGCTGTGGGTCGCGCTCAAAATGTTTCGCGGTGGCAAAAAAACCGTCGCGGTGCATGAGACGCTGCCGTCTACGCCCAAGCAGCTTGCCGCAGGGTCAGGGATTGGTGTGGCGTCGGCTATTTTTGGGATTGGCGGTGGCAGTTTGACCGTGCCGTACCTCACGCGCTATGGTGTGGTGATGCAAAAAGCGGTGGGCACCTCTGCGGCGTGCGGGTTACCGATTGCCATTGCTGGTGCGCTTGGTTTTATGTTTTTTGGGATACAAGATCAGGCCAATATCCCTAATGCCATTGGTTTTGTGCATATTTATGCATTTTTCGGCATCGGTGTGATGAGCTTTTTTACCGCCAAGCTGGGGGCAAAAGTCGCGCATCAGCTCTCACCACCTTTATTAAAAAAATGCTTCGCGGTGCTGCTCATCGTGGTCAGCTGCTTTTTTCTATATAAAGGGCTGGTTTGAGTCGGGGTATTTAAAGGATAAAGCTCATTCACAGGGTTATAGTGTCTAATGCTGTAAATCATGTATCGCTTATTACTCTGATATAAGTGGTTTTATTGATTTGGTCTATTTTTGGTAGTTTATTGATAAGTTTGAGTGGTAAGGTAACTGGTTCTACTGGGGTATACTTGGAATAGACCGCCTATACATTCTTATATTCTAATTAAAAAAACTCTTATAATAGATGCCGAGGCTTTTTAATGATACCTCTCTACTGAGTAAGGTATATTGGAAACAATTATGAATATTGAAATTCACGGCAGTTTGATGTGGAGCTCTACTACGGTAAGAATCTTGATGCATTATGGGATCTATTAAGCGGGGGTGTAGAGAGACCAATTAATTTAATATGGTTCAATTCGGCTACTTCAAAAGAAAAGCTGAGTTGCTTTAAAGAGATAGTTTTTATTCTCGAAAAAGTTAAAAACCAGGACGAGCAATTCAACTTGGAAGAAAAGTTTGCTTATACCTTAACTTAGTTCTGCTAGCTATCTTAGTTGTTAATAGAACACTATAGATATTAGGCATACAACGCGTAGTTCGATGCCTGTATAGGGAAACAAACCTTTAGCAGCCGTATTCTGGCTTTTTTCACTGATTATTTTAGATAAGCTTTAGCACTCACCACCCAAGCAAACGCTTCTAAGATACCCATCCATTGATCATCCAATCCTGCTTCTAGCAATAATGGCTCACCCGTAATCGGGTGATTGAGCGCCAACGCCTGAGCATGTAGCAGCATCCGCGTACAGTCATACTGGGTGCGAAAAAATCGCGTATGCCGTATGTCGCCATAGCTGGTATCACCGATAATAGGATGAAAGACATGCTTCATATGCCGACGCAGTTGGTGCTTGCGCCCCGTTTCAGGGGTCAATTGAACAAGGCTATAGCGGCTGGTGGCGTGCTTTTTTGACACTGCGACAGGCAGCTCGATCTGTGCCAAGCATTGCCAGTGAGTTACCGCCTCTTGAGCAGGCTTGTCCCAATCGGCAAACTTATCCGCAATCGCATCGGGCTGAAAACTGAGCGCGTAGTCAATCGTGCCTTTATCTGGTATGAAGCCGCGCACGACTGCCAGATATTGCTTGGGCACTTCATGCGCAGTAAACGCCTCAGTTAAGGTGCGCGCCACGGCTGAGCTTTTGGCAAATAATAATACGCCCGATGTCGGCCTATCCAAGCGATGTACGGGAAACACATGGCAGCCGACCGCATCACGGGTCAGCTGCATGGCAAAGCGCGTCTCTCCTTTATCCAGCCAGCTGCGATGCACCAGCAGGCCCGCTTCTTTGTTAATCGCGACCAAATACTCGTCTTCGTAGATGATATCTATGTCGTTTGCGATACTGCTTTGGATTTCCATACTCTTATTACTCATATTGACGATATGGTAATGATATCAGCTATTGATGTTTTTCTGTTTGACTATGCAAAAACCTAGTACAGCGCCCTTTTTTCATTATCGAATATTCTATTATCAAGTAGCTGCGTTCAAAATAATACGCCATTTCAAGTAACACCTCTTTAGATTTCGCGCCTTAGGTATTATGATTGATAGTACTCATGACAAATGTTGGCACTAATTTTGCATCGATAAAATTGCAAACTAAAATTCATTAATTACTAAAGGTGTCTTATGACTAAAGTTCTCGTTGAAGTTGATCTTACCCAATCCCCTTATGATAATGAAAACATACATAACCGCTGGCATCCTGATATACCGATGGCAGCGACCGTCAAACCAGGAGAAGATTTCATTTTGGAGTGCTTTGACTGGACTGGGGGACAGGTATTAAATAATGATAGCGCGGAGGATGTGAGGGATGTGGACCTAACACAGGTTCATTTTTTGTCCGGACCTATTGGTGTAGAAGGGGCTGCACTAGGAGATTTACTAGAAGTTGATATTCTCGATATTGGTACTCTGGCAGGTAGTGAGTGGGGGTTTAATGGGTTTTTCTCTAAGCAAAATGGCGGCGGATTTTTGACGGAGCATTTTCCTGAAGCACAAAAATCTATTTGGGATTTTAATGGTATTTATACCAAGTCGCGCCATATTCCTGGCGTGGAGTTTGCTGGCATCATTCATCCGGGGCTAATTGGCACATTGCCTTCCAAAAAAATGCTGGATGAATGGAATAGACGCGAAAAAGAGTTGTACGATACCGAACCTGATCGCGTCCCAGCACTGTGTAATTTGCCATTTGCAAAAACGGCGCACATGGGCAGAATGACGGGTGATGACAAAGAAACAGCAGCGGCAGAAGGAGCGCGCACCGTACCGCCGCGTGAGCATGGTGGCAATTGCGATATCAAAGATTTAACGAAAGGCGCGAAGGTGTATTTCCCCGTATATGTCGAAGGAGCAGGACTGTCTGTCGGTGATTTGCACTTTAGTCAAGGCGATGGTGAGATTACCTTTTGCGGGGCGATTGAGATGGCGGGCTGGATTCATTTGCGTGTCAAGCTTATCAAAGATGGCATGGAAAAATATGCAATCAAAAACCCAATTTTTAAACCCAGCCCATTGACCCCAAATTATAAAGACTATTTGATCTTTGAAGGTATTTCGGTCGATGAAAGTGGCAAGCAGCATTATCTAGACGTTAATGTCGCCTATCGGCAAGCCGTTCTCAATGCAATTGAGTACATGAAAAAATTTGGTTATAGCGGCGCACAGGCTTATTCGCTGTTAGGCTGCGCGCCTATACAGGCACATATTAGCGGTGTGGTAGATGTGCCCAATGCTTGTGCAACATTATGGCTACCGACAGAGATATTTGATTTTGATATCAATCCAGGCGGAGAAATGCCCAAGCGTCAGCCAAAAGACGAAGCAGATTTACCATTGGCCAAAAACCCGCCTCAACTTAAACCTTTTGAAAAATAGAGTCCACCCGATAACACGAAATATGGAGGTTTTGTGATGCCCATATACGACTATAAATGTCAAAAACATGGTTTATTTCATGAACTGGTAGAGATGAGCGACTCTGGAGAAAACAGACCTTGCCCTGAATGCCAGATAGCGTGCCCGCAGGTCATCGTTGTTGCACCCAGCCTTTTAAATATGGATAGCCATAAAAGGCAGGCGTGTGCGTGCAACGAGCGTGCGCAACATGCACCACTAAAAAGCAGTCAAATAGAACATGCGCCATCAAGGAGCAATAAATTGCTCCTTCCTGATGCATCAATGAGTAAAAGCAGTCGAACCTTAATCAATAACGACGGCACAAAAACTTTTATTGGTCAAAGGCCATGGATGATCAGTCACTAGGAGTTTGCTAGGGTTTCTTGAGCCGTGCCGATCATAAATAATCTGTTTTTGTTCAGCGTTACTCAAGCCGCTTTTCTTATTTCTAAAACCACAAAAAACCCCTGCTAATAGTAACAATAGCAGGGGGCAAACTTAATACTGTGTTTTATTACTCTCTTACAACACACGGTCAGTGAGTAATCACTGTTACTCAACCGTCACTGATTTAGCAAGGTTACGTGGCTGATCAACATCCGTACCGCGCATCACGGCCACGTGGTAAGAGAGCAGCTGTACTGGCACGCTGTAGATGATCGGGGCAAGCGTCTCGCACACTTCTTTGACATATACCACGTGTAAGCGATCTTCAGCCTTGATGTGACTCTCTTCACTGGCGAAGACAAATAGCTCACCATGACGGGCATGTACTTCTTGCATATTGGCTTTGAGCTTATCGAGCATGCTGTCTTTAGGAGCAAGGATTACAATCGGCATGTCTTTGTCAACAAGCGCCAATGGGCCATGCTTGAGCTCACCAGCGGCGTAACCTTCAGCGTGGATATAAGAGATTTCTTTGAGCTTGAGCGCGCCTTCTAGGGCGATCGGGAACTGTAGACCACGACCCAAAAATAAGCAACTTCTTTTGTCTTCAAAGCGTTCTGCCATCGCTTTGATTGGGGCATCAAGATGTAAGCTGGCATAGAGCTGACCAGGTAGTTTTTGTAGCTCGCTGATATGATTGGCAAGCGCAGCATCGTCAATGCGGTCTTGGACATGCCCTGTTTTTAGCATCAGTAGCATCAAGGCAACCAACTGGGTAGTAAAAGCTTTGGTTGAAGCCACGCCAATCTCAGGGCCTGCTAAGGTTGGCAAGAACACATCCGTTTCGCGCACCAGTGATGAGGTGGGGACATTACATAGGGCCAAACTCACCAAGCCTGCTGGGTTTTGCTTTTTGATATCACGTAGGGCCGATAGGGTATCTGCGGTTTCACCAGACTGAGAGATACAAATCACCAGCGAGTTGTCGAGTACTACAGGATTGCGATAGCGGAATTCACTAGCAACCTCAACAGAGCAGGATAGGCGCATCAAGCTCTCAAACCAATATTTAGAAACCATCCCCGCATGATAGCTAGTGCCGCAAGCGATGATTTGTACATGCTGTACGCCTGATAACTGCGCTTCATTGCGTGCTAAAAAGTCATCACGCAGGGCTGATGCTTGGCGGTTATCAATCGCCATCTCAAGCGTACGCGCGACTGCATCTGGCTGCTCATAGATTTCTTTGAGCATATAGTGCTTGAACTCGCCTTTGTCAGCATTATGCTGCTTGGCATCGATTTCATGCACTTCGCGGCTGACTGCCTCGCCATTGACATAGACTTTAATACTGTCACGGGTCAATTTGGCAATATCGCCTTCTTCTAGGTACATAAAGCGGTTGGTGACTGGCAGTAGTGCCAGCTGATCTGAGGCGATAAAATTTTCACCAATACCAACACCGATGACTAAAGGCGAGCCTAAACGTACCGCGACCAGCTCATCTGGTGTGTCCACGTGAATGATGCCTAAAGCAAATGCACCATGCAGCTTAGGAATCACTGCGCGTACCGCTTCTAGCAAATCATTGGTTTGCTCATAAATGTCATGAATCAGATGCGCCACCACTTCGGTGTCGGTCTGTGAGGTAAACTCGTAGCCTTTAGCGATGAGCTCTTTTTTGAGTTCAGCGTAGTTTTCGACGATACCATTGTGAACGACGGCAATCTTACCAGATACGTGCGGATGTGCATTGCGCTGTGCAGGTTCGCCATGCGTGGCCCAGCGAGTATGAGCGATACCAATATGCCCATCAAAAAAATCGGTACTGGCTTCAACCGCATCGACCAAGGCTTGAACCTTGCCCACTTGACGCTCACGATGTAATTCACCATCACGAATGACCGTTAAGCCCGCTGAGTCATAACCTCGGTATTCTAGACGCTTAAGACCTTCAAGCAAGATATTCGCAATATTGCGTTCAGCAACTGCGCCAACGATTCCACACATGGTTTTTCCTTAAATTTGTTTTGGGGCTGTCCTAGATAAGCAAAAATATTTAGGATAGCACTATGAGAAAGAG
>NZ_JAKDJE010000061.1 GCF_030454045.1 Psychrobacter sp.
GCTCGCTTGTGTCTTTATCTGGTTGCCCCTGATTTGAATTCTATACACACCCTAAACAACTTTTAAAATAAATAATGAGGTAATCGTAAATGAAAACATCAATGATAAATAAAATTTTGCTATCTAAAGTTGGTACTGCTGCACTAATTCTACGTGTACCAGTAGGTTTGATTTTGGCAGCACATGGTGCTCAAAAATTATTTGGCTGGTTCAATGGCAACGGCTTGGCAGGAACTGCTCAATGGTTAGCTAGCTTGGGTATGGAACCTGGATATTTGATGGCTATATTGGCAGGGAGTGCGGAGTTCTTTGGTGGTCTTGCCTTAGTATTAGGGTTGCTAACTCGACCAGCTGCAATGGTCGCTGCATTCACTATGCTAGTCGCTATCTTCTCTGTTCACATCGGCAATGGCTTGTTCGCCTCTGACGGTGGTTATGAGTATGCCTTGGTTCTGATGGTGGCTTTGATTGCTTTAGCAGTACAAGGCGGCGGTTATCTTAGTATGGATAAGGCGTTGTCAGAAAAGCTAGGGCGTGTCTAATAACCATTAACTATAAACTAAAATTTAATGACTATTTAATAACTGGGAGTAAGCATCAATGTTAATCAATGGCAACTGGACTGAAAACTGGCAACCGGTACAAGCAGAAGACGAGCAAGGGCGTTTTATCCGTCAGACCTCATCATTTCGTAATTGGATTACCGCCGATGGACAACCAGGTCCGACTGGTATTGGTGGCTTTAAAGCAGAAAAAGGTCGCTATCATTTATACGTAGCATTAATCTGCCCTTGGGCCTCACGCACCTTAATGGCACGCGAACTAAAAGGTCTGCAAGATATGATCGATATTACCGTGGTCAATCCGCAGCTTGGCAATCAAGGCTGGCAGTTTGGTGGCTTTGACGGCGCTGAAAGTGATCCTATTAATCATGCCCAATTTGCTCATCAACTGTACACCAAAGCAGACCCTAATTTTACTGGGCGAGCAACCGTCCCAGTATTATGGGATAAAAAAACCAACACCATCGTTAATAATGAGTCCGCTGATATCTTGCGTATGCTCAACACTGCTTTTGCAGAACTCGTGCCAAATGACGTTGATTTGTTCCCAAAAGAGCTTGCTAATGATATCGAAGCCTTAAATTCGACTATATACGGCAATCTGAATAACGGAGTATACAAAGCAGGGTTTGCAACAACACAAGTGGCTTATGAAGAAGCTTATCAGCAAGTATTTGACACCTTAGATATGCTTGAGGCGCGTCTGAGCGATGGTCGCCACTATCTGTTTGGCGAGCAGCTGACGGAAACAGATATTCGCCTATTTGTGACTTTAGTACGTTTCGATGCCGCTTATCATGGATTATTTAAATGCAACCGTAACTTGATCAAAGACATGATTTCGCTCCATGCTTATATGCTACGAATCCTAGCGCTTGATGGGGTCAAAGAGACGATAAGCTTACAACATATCAAAGCAGGCTATTACTCTATAAAAGCGTTGAATCCCAATGGAATCGTGCCTATGGGTCCTTATAGTATTTAATAAAAATAAAGGGATGGTGCTCATGAATCTTCAATCAACCACAGTAAAGCAGCCAGTATTTTTTATACCTCATGGTGCCGGGCCTTGCTTCTTTATGGATTGGCAGCCAGCGGACACTTGGGATCAAATGGCTGACTTTTTAATCAGTATCTCAAATCGTTTGTCAGAGCGTCCCAAAGCTATTTTGATTATCAGCGCCCATTGGCAAACGCGGGAGTTTAGTATAACGGCCAGCAAGCAACCTGAGCTGATTTATGATTACTACGGCTTCCCTGAGCATACTTATCAGCTGATTTATCCCGCACTTGGTGCACCAGTATTGGCTGAGCGGATTGGTCAGTTGCTTACCGATGCCGGTTTAAGCAATAGGCAGGACCATTCTAGGGGTTTTGATCATGGGGTGTTTATTCCCTTAAAGCTGATGTTCCCTGATGTGGATATTCCAGTGGTGCAGCTGTCCCTACGCAATGATCTAGACCCAAAAGCGCATATAAAAGCAGGTCAAGCGATTGCATCATTACGTGAAGAAGGCGTGTTGATCGTTGGCAGTGGCATGAGCTTTCATAATATGCGCGGCTATGGTGATACCAAATTTACGGCACCATCAGAGATATTTGACGAGTGGCTGACAACAACAGTTGCAGCAGATTCAGATGAGCGCTTTGCGGCGCTTTCTGACTGGTCGCAAGCACCTCATGCATTGGATTCTCATCTGTTAGGCGCAGAAGAGCATTTGTTACCTTTAATGGTTATTGCAGGCGCAGCAGGAACAGATAAGGGCGAAAAAATATACTCACAACAAATTATGAAAACTGAGATATCAGGCTTTCAGTTTGGCTAGGTTTATTGGGGGGGGGATTACCTGTAGTGGTCAACTAATTTAGGACAACTGATAAGAGGTTTTGGTTAAAGTATCGCTTCTCTTTTTCTAGCGGTGACAAATAATTATTAAAACGATGCGGTCTGACGGTCTGATAATATCCCCAGATATAATCAGCAATGGCGGTTGATGTCTTTCAGCGGGGAGTTTCCCAAACTTTGTGTAACTGCTTATAATCCACCAACAGGAGAATAAGCAATGACAAACCAAAACGACATTAAAAAACTGGCCCAGCAGATGGCTGGTAGCATGAAAAGCTGAGAGCATCCTACATTTTGTGTAATTATTGATGAAAGCCACATAGCTGTTACACAGAATATAGGATGCTCTCTGATAAACCTATTTAAGGCAGACTCCCAGTTTCAAATGGACATCGATCACTGCTTTTTTGGTCAGTTAGATAATGTCTGCACGGCTAGACTTATCTACTTTGCAGACGCTGAAAACATTACTGTTGCATGATATTTTTTTGACAGATTCAGCCTTTAAATCTGCATTGTATATTCTGATTTTCTTAGTCATGATAAGCTTCTGTTAATATTCTTATTTTACCAAATTTACTTATACGGTTTCTTTTGCATAGCTCATAGGTGTCTCAGTTGAGATTCCCAACAGTTTAAATAAAGGTTGTTGTACTCAGGTTATGTCACATATTAAGGTTCATGAACCATTTATTTTTCTATTAACTATAGGCTATTGTTTTTACTAGACAATCATCTTTTTTAAACTATGAACCTAAATTTAGGTAGCCATAAGTTAAATAAGCAATCTCGAGTAATCTATTTATGGAACCCACGATACTATCACAGCATAAATAAATTCTTATTTGATTAAGTTATCAGCTATTAGAATTTAAAAATATCCTATCTAGGACTGCTCCATATAAACAATCACCGTATAGAAAGACAGACACTATCCTTAGTATCTGTCTTTCTATACGGTGATACGAACCATAAAATAAAGCCAATACAATCGTGCTAATCCGCAGTTAACCTATCGTTGCCATTTCTTGCTGAGTGAAAAACGATGCACCCTTAGGTATCTCTGGCAGCTGTACAAGGTTGGGAGTCAATCTAACATTGCCGCTTATCGCTCCTTTTACCAAAGCGCCCTCATGCTTACTGGGTAACGGGTTTGGGGATAGCGCATGTGCATCCTCTGCCTTATAGACGGAGATGAATAAATATCTGGGCAAATCACTTTTGTTCGGCCCTGATGAATGCAGCAACCTGCTATGCATAAAGCAGATAGAACCTGGCTTACCGATACAGGGTACAAACTGTTGGCACTTTTCCGCTTCTATGTCATCACTTACTTTACCGACAAACTTCCCATTTTCCCAATGGGAAAACAGATCTTCTTTATGACTACTGGGCACCACCAGTAGTGGTCCGTTTTCCATCGTAACCTCACCGATCATTAGTAGTGCCGTCAGCATGTCATCGTTGGTGTGCGGCGTAAATGGAAAGTCTTGATGCCATTTGACGGTAGTCGACGTATTGGGCAACTTGGCATTGATTTTACTATGGTGAAAGCATGTGCCATTACCGCCTATCAAGTCGCTTGCCATTTCTGACATATTGGATTTAAGTGCTATATCTGCAAAGGACTCAGATATTTCTGTCGGTGATGTAACACGGCGTAGAGAGGGGTTTTTAGCACTGTGATCTTTTGGATCGATATCAAACCTTGCTCTACCATCTAATGTTGACCCCCATGCTTCGCTGTGACATTTACTATCATCCACCCAAGCCTGTATTTGCTTTAGTAATTCAGTGAGCGCTTTGGGATCAATGGCATTGTCGACCACCAAATAGCCATCATTATGATACTGCTGGATTTGTTCGTTGGTTAACATATGCCGCCCCTTCCCTTCTTATTTCTTGTTTGACCATGACGGTTTGGCTATCAGTTCATAACCTTGTCGATATCAGCTTGGCTCGGTACGGTTAGGCCATAAACGCTCAGGATTTTTTCTAAGTCGCCAGAGGCTTTCATTTGCTCGATACCGTCTGAGATGATTTGATAAGTTTCAGTATCACCTTTTTTCACACTAATCCCGCCGACAATAGGATATAGCTCTTGTGTTGAAGTGATTTTCACGCGATCGCTAAGTTTCATTTCCGCGGCTTTCATGACGGCAGCATCATCATATTGAATATCTACAGCTCTAGAGAGCAATGCTTGAGAGGTTTGCGGTGAGGTTTCGTATTCACGAATTTCGATAGCGCCTTGGTTTTGTTCCACGCATTTGGCGGATATTTTTCCTAATTGATTGACAAATTCTGTGCCTTTCATCGCACCAACCTTTTGACCACATAAGTCATCTGCCCCTTGAGGTGCAAGGTCTGAGTCACCACGCACCAGCAATGAGATGTCGGTCTTGTAATAAGGAATCATATCAATCTGCGCTAAGCGATCTTTAGTGATGTACATTGCTGAATACAGCACATCAAACTTGTCCCCTTTTAGCCCAGGAATGAGGTTTGCAAATCTGGTATCTTCCCATTTGGGTGTGATATCACCATTAAGCTCCGCTACTTTGGCCATAATCTCCACATCTACCCCGCCCGGATTGCCCTGCTCGTCCAGATACTCATAAGGCGGAAAGGTCATATCAGAGCCTATGGTTAGTACTCGTTTATCAGCACCTGCGCTCTCAGTAGCAGTGGCGCTGCTTTCTTGACTACTGGTAGGTGCTTCACTCGAACAGGCATTTAATACTAAGCCTGCAGCGGCAGAAAGTAATATCATTTTTAATGGCTTCATCGTAGTCATTCCTAGTGGGTTAATGAATTTAAACAACCGTATTAAATGTGTTGGTAACATCTTTATCGCTTAACTCAGTTATACTAAAGACGACCTATTAAAAGCAATTTTGAAAAACCTACCCACTACTACTGCAAATCCTATTTAAAAAAATCGCTTTGTTTTCAATGCACTCTGTATAGTAATAATTTTACATACAGAGGTGATTTATGAATGACTTTAAAAACAACAATCTTAAAAGCGAAGAACAGGCACGCATTGACCTTGCCGCTTGTTTTCGTTGGTTTGCACGTCTGAACATGCATGAGGCAGTCGCCAACCATTTCAGTGCGTCGGTATCTGAAGATGGTAGTCAATTTCTGATCAATCCAAAATGGCAACACTTTTCGACCATTAAAGCGAGTGATTTAATCTTGTTAGATACCAATAATCCTGATAATGAGTTATTGGCAAAAATTGACCCAACCGCGTGGGCTATACACAGTCAAATCCATCTATTAAGACCAGATATCAAATGCGTGCTGCATTTGCATCCGATTTATACGACTACCATCTCAACGCTAAAAGATCCGACCATTAAACCGATTGATCAAAACACGGCGCGCTATTTTAATCGTGTGAGCTACGATGATTGTTATCAAGGTATGGCTGATAGCAATGCGGAAGGCAAACGACTCGCCAGCTTATTAGGCGAGCATAGTCGTCTGATGATGGGCAATCACGGGGTACTTATCGGCTCGCACAGCATCGGTGTGGCATTTGATGACATGTATACCATTGAGCGCGCCTGCCAAGTGCTCACAACCGCCTATGCGACCAATCAGCCATTGCGCCTCATCCCTGATGACGTCGCAGAAAAGACGGCTCAAGATTGGGAGTCTATAGAGGACTTTAGCGAAGCACATTTAGAAGAGATTAAAAGGTTACTGCTGATACAAGAACCTGATTTTATTGAATAATTTTTTTAGTAAAAACTTTGTTTGTCCAGCCTATCCATACTTGTCTGATATAAAAAAATGCAATACTAAAGAAAAAGCCCTTATATACGATCATATAAGGGCTTTTTTGGCGACTCTGATTGATATAAAAACTGATCTATGAAAACGAGCCATTACTTTTAATTAATATTTTGTACAAACTGATTAAAGCGCTCGTTGGTACTGTTTCTCAGTACCTCAGGTGATCCTTGCTCAACAATATGACCACCTTCCATAAAGATGACACGGTCGGAAATATCAAAAGCAAAGCTCATTTCGTGGGTGACAATAATCATGGTCAAGCCTTCTTTGGCAAGCTGTTCCATTACTTTTAATACTTCACTGACCAGCTCAGGATCTAAGGCAGACGTTGGTTCATCAAATAAGATAATAGAAGGTTCCATCGCGAGCGCACGGGCAATCGCTACCCGCTGCTGTTGTCCGCCTGAGAGCTGATGCGGGTATTTTTTTGCATGGGCCTTCATACCGACTTTGTCGAGCATCGCAATTGCGGTCAGCTGATTGATGCCTTTGTCATATACCTTATGGTACTGAGGTGCCAGCATGATATTTTCTAAAACAGTCTTATGCGGGAATAAATTAAAATTCTGAAACACCATACCGATATTTATAATTTGCTCTTTAAAGGGCTTAGATTTATCGGTCAGAACAGTATCTTTTAGAAAAGGATTACCCATCAAATTAACCGTGCCTTTATTAAGTGTCTCCAAGCTATTTAACGTACGAATAAAAGTAGTTTTCCCTGAGCCTGATGGGCCAATAATAGACACCACCTCGCCCCATTTCACGTTAAGGTCAATACCCTTTAGTACATGGTGCTCGCCATAGGATTTGTGAATATTAATGGCTTCCAGTGCATAATCACCTTTGCGTTCTTGGTTTATTTCTTTGTAATTATTCAATGATTTATTGCTACTGATATTACCAACCAACTCACCTTCTTTCAAAATACCGGGCTTCTTTTGCGTAATATCGATAAATTTTTCAAAGCGTTGAATCAAGAAGCCAAAAACAGTGACAATCAAGATGTAGTAAAACGCGACCGCCAACATGGTTTCAAGCACCAAGAAGTTCTGTGCATACAAACGCTGTCCAACCAGTAGAATTTCTGTCAGAGAAATAACCGATACCAGTGAGGTGAGTTTGACGATAACGACAAACTCGTTGCTCAATGTAGGTAAGGCGATTCTTAACGCTTGCGGCACTACAATCAGTCGTTGAATACCCATCGGCTTGATACCCAAGGCCTTGCCCGCCTCTATCTGAGCTTGATGAACTGAGTTGAGACCACCGCGATGAATCTCAGCAATATAGGCGGTCTCACATAACGTTAAGGCAATCAGGCCAGACATGAACGACGAAGATAAGATCACGCTGGTTTGTGGAAACACCTGCGGCATACTGTAAATGAAGATCAAAAGTACCAACAAAGGAATACTGCGGAATAACCAGATATAAGCGCGGCTTAATAACGAAACAGGTTTGAGTTTAGATTTTTTGCCCAGTGCCATCACAAAACCTAGGACGATACCCAAAATCCATACTAATACGCTAAGCTCAATCACGGTCAAGGTGGCTTGCCAGAAGTTTGTGTCTTTTAGCAAGCTAAAAGTATATGCCCAATCAAATTGCATGATCTGTCCTCTAAAATTCGTTAAGGAGTGAAGCTATAACAACGTCGCAACAAGCTTGTCTAAAAAGTGACTGCAAGCGTTTAATTGACTAATAGCAATGTATTCATTGGGTTTGTGAGCAACCTCGATAGAGCCTGGGCCACAGACCAAAATGGGAGAGTCAAAACATTGTTGGAACAAGCCTGCCTCTGTACCAAAAGAGAGTTTGGTGATGTTGGACTGTGGCAATAACGCTTGGATACTTTTTAATTCTGGCTGCGTTTGGTTGGTCATTAGCCCAGGATACTGATTGATGTCTTGCAGCTCATAACGATAGCTGGCATCTTTTGCCGCAAAATCCTTTAAGATCTGTGTTTGAATCGCGGCAATACTGTCTTCTGCGACATTGCGAATTTCATAATCTAATTGACACAGATTGGGTACGACATTTAACGCGGTACCGCCGTGAATCTTGCCTACATGAATGGTGGAGTAAGGAATGTCATACCCCGTATCCAGATGTCCTTCTTTGGCAACCACTTGCTGACTGTCAATCAAGCTTTGTACAAAGGCACTGGCCGCGTGAATGGCATTGGTATAATTTGGCGCAAGAGCGGAGTGTCCTTCTGTGCCATAAAACTGCACTTGAAACACGGCTTTGCCTTTATGACTGGTAGCCACATCCATCAAGGTCGGCTCCCCTATAATCACCACTCTAGGCGGGATAATTAAGCTGCTCAGTTGCGTTAGGATGTGCCTGACACCCACGCAGCCGATCTCTTCGTCATAGGATAGGCACAGATGCAGCGGATAAGTTAAGGGCATGTCCGCGGCCCTTTTCATTATGACTAGCGCGCAGGCAATAAACCCTTTCATATCGGCGCTGCCACGACCATAAACATTGTTATTTTTTATGACGGCCTCAAAAGGGTTAGTGTCCCAGTCTTGACCATCAACAGGTACCACATCGGTATGGCCTGACAACAACACGCCAGCGCTGTCTTTAGGGCCTGTGCTAATGAATAGATTGGCTTTGTTCTGCGCGTCGTTATAATCGATAGTGATGTCGATATTCTTATGATCTAAATAGTGTTTGACGTAGTCAATCAGTGGTAAATTACTCTTATAAGAGGTGGTATCAAAAGAGATGAGCCGTTCTAATACGGCTAGGCATTCTGAGTGATGTTGCATTTGCCTTCCTTATTCTTTTTGGTTTTTGATATGTGCTTCGGAGAAATATGAGACACTCATGCCAGGTATGTATTGGTTGGAAATAAAAGCTTGGCAGCGACTTGAAAATGCCTGTTGGACATTGGTCAGAGTGGCGTTTTTGGGCGTGGCGATGCCGATTTTCATGGGCCTCATATCACCAGATATTCTAACCATGACCAACTTTTTACCATCGTTAGATAAGTTGCTCTTTGGGCGAACATTTAAGATGGTGTAGCCAATGTTGTTACCCACCATCGAGCGAATCACATCAACATATTTACAGGTGTCGATAATGTTGGGCTTGAGGTTGTTTTTGCGAAACAAAGATAGGAAGTAGTCATTACTGTAGGGCATATCGAGCAGGATCATTGGATATTCGGCCAACTCTTCTAACGTCACCGCCTTGTGCTTGGCCAGCGGGTGCGTCTCAGACAATAAAACGTACGGCGGTAAGTCAGCCAGCGGTGTAAAATTGATGACGTTCTCATCGATATGTAAGTCGTACAGTAAAGCCAGATCTAAAGTGTTTTTTGTGAGCTCTTGCGTTAAATTGTGATGATCGTCAATCACCGCTTCTACATCTACCTGCTTATACAAATTTGCAAATCCATGTATGATTTCAGCGTAAACAAAAGGCGCAAAGGCTGAAAAACAGCCAACTTTGATTTTGCCGCGCATAATGCCTGTGAAGTCAGCCGACATTGAATACAGATCAGAGGATTGTGCCAAAATCACTTTACAGGCGTCTTTGACCTGTTCGCCGATCTCGGTCAACAATAAACCTTTAGCATGTTGGCGAATGAATAGTTGAACATGAAGCTCTTCTTCCATATGCGCAATCGCGGCCGATATCGATGGCGATGAAATATGGATTTTTTCAGACGCGATAATGATGCTGCCACTATCTGCTGTGGTGACGAAATATTCCATCTGGCGTAACGTAATTCGACTTAACACGATAGATCCTTTTATTAAATAGCGGTTTATAAGTCTCCAGGCACGCCGTAACTTGGTGAAATAGTGGGGTTTAGTGCGCGGACGATATAATCGTCTAATTGCGGCTCATAGATATCCCACAATTGCTGCAAGTCTTCTATGGGCGTATCTGACCAATCTACTCGTAAATCGACAATCGGCCACGTGGCCTTGTCTACCACCAGCAAGCCTGCAGAGTGCACGTCCCCTTCTTCACCGCCCGCGTGATAACCTGATACTAAGCTCTCAAGCAATCTGCTGGCAAGAGATCCTTCGCTTTGCTCAAAAGTCATGAGCATCTTTTCAGGAACAGCCGTGCTAGATAGCATATTACCAGCACAGGCAGCACGCTTACCTTGCGCAGTAGCGAACGTCCCTAAGGTATGCTCACCGCTAAACACAAAAGGTACATCGGTCGCGCTAAGTGCCATCAGTTGCCGATACTGAATAAACTCAGTGCTTTTGACCAGCTCATGACCGGCATCAATCGGGGCTAGGTTGTATTGCATCATTTCAATCAGTATTTGCGATAAGTTAGGGTCAGTGATGTTTTGACTGGCGACTACGCCAACGCCTGCTTTGGCACGAATACAGCGGGAGGCCACGGCAGGTGATGAGGAGCTGATCGCTGCACCGAGCTGCCCTGTTCTTTCACATCGCGCAATAATAGAAAATGTCATTATATATCCTTAGTATAATTATGGTTTTAAATTACAGCGGTCGCGTCGATCTCAACCAGCCATTCAGGACGTGCCAGCGCAGAGACCACGATGCCTGTCGATACAGGATAAACGCCCTTGAGCCAGCGCCCGATCACACGATAGACGTCCTCGCGGTATCTAGGGTCTATGATATAGATGGTGATTTTGCAGATGTCAGTCAGCTCGCCGCCTGCCTCTTTGAGCAGCATACTGATGTTGTGCATCGCTTGCTCGGTTTGGCCTTTGACATCACCCACACACACGCTCTCACTAGTGTCTAAGTCTTGGCCGATCTGCCCACGCAAAAACACGATACTGCCTTTGGCAACGACCGCTTGGCACAGATCATTGTCGATATTTTGCTCAGGGTAAGTCTCTTGGGTATTAAAGGTGCGCATACGGGTATGTTTTATGGTTGTCATGGTTGACCTCTCATCAGTCTTAACTAGGATGTGCTATCGCCTTACAAACAGTATGTCGCAAATCAAATTCAAGGCAAATTAGTATTTCCGTTGTAGTGATTAGGCTCAGCCATATCAGAGTGATTCGGTTTTTTTGAGGTAGCTATTCAGGACATACGATTGTCATTCCTGGTACAGAAAAACTACTATGATTTGGGTGGATATGACCTTTATAGAAGACACAGAGATAGAGAGGCATATCTTCAGAAACGTGGGTATTCAACACATTAATTTTTATGCAGAGAGAATGGTCATATGGCAATCGATAATAAAAGTGTAGACACGCTGGTTGTGGGGTCAGGTCAGGCAGGTATTGCGATGAGTGAGCATTTGGGCCATCTCGGTATTGAACACATCGTCTTAGAAAAAGACAGAATTGCTGAGGCATGGCGCACGCGTCGTTGGGATTCCTTGGTTGCCAACGGCCCTTGCTGGCATGATAAATTCCCCAATATGGATTTCCCTCATGATCCAGACAGCTTTGTGCCGCATGGGGAGGTGGCTGAGTATTTTGAAAATTATGCCAAGATGATTGACGCACCGATTGAGACGGGCGTCGAAGTACAAAACATCGTCAAAAACAAGCACAAAAAAGGCTTTAGCGTCAGCACCAACAAGGGCACGCTGCTGGCGAACAATATCGTAGTCGCCACAGGGCCGTTTCAAAAACCCCTTATCCCCAAAATCGCCCCACAAGACACCAGCCTGTATCAAATACATTCAGATCATTATAAGAATCCCGAGCAGTTGCCTGAGGGTGCTGTACTGATCGTCGGTGCTGGCTCGTCAGGGGTGCAAATTGCCTCAGAGCTCAACAGTACAGGTAAAAAGGTATACTTATCTGTCGGCCCGCATGAGCGTCCGCCGCGCAAATACAGAGACAGAGACAACGTGTGGTGGCTGGGCGTTTTGGGCACATGGCATGAAACCACGCCGCCGCAACGACCGATTAAAGGTTTTGCCGTAAGCGGTATGAATGGCGGACAGAGTGTTGATTTTAGAAAAATGGGCCATGAAGGCATCCAGCTGGTCGGCATGACCAAGGCATTTACCGACAAGACCGTGTCGTTTAATGATGATTTGGTTGACAATATTGTCAGTGCTGAAGAAAGCTACTTGGATAATCTTGAAGAAATGGACCGATATATTGACAATAACGGTTTGGATTTGCCCAAAGAGCCTGAGGCTAAAGTATTTATGGAGATGCCTGAGTGTATGACCGCGCCCATTGAAGCGCTTGATTTTGAAAAAGACAATATCACCAGTATTATTTGGGCATCAGGTTTTGGCTATGATTACCACTGGCTCGATTTTAATATCTTTACAGACAATGGCGCGCCCATACATAACAGAGGTATCACCAGTGAGCCAGGGCTGTATTTTGTTGGGTTGCCGTATTTGTCAGGCAAAGGCTCTAGCTTTATCTGGGGCGTGTGGCATGACGCCAAGCGCATCGCTGAATATATCGATATCCAAAGACACTATCACCGTTATCAATCCTCTGAAAAAGTATAATATCGACTGCGATTAGCAGCTGTGAAACACCAGTTATAAGATGCAGGAAAAACCCCTTTAATAAAAACCCCCTACCAAATGATAGGGGGCTTTTATTAAAGGGTGACCAGACGGATTTTTCAGGCATTACCTCAACAAACCCTTCATAGTTATAATCGTTATCAGTTTTCTAACGACAGCATGTTCATAATCAGCTTGATCAGAGTTTCTTTTTGACTGGGGTCAGACTCAGCAACCAATAAGGTTAACGCGGCAAGTCCAGTATCATTAATCACTGTATCGCCCTTACTATCAAGTAGGCGCTGATTGCGATGCAAAAAGTCGATAAATAAAAATGCGCCGCTGCGCTTATTACCATCAGTAAAGACGTGATTTTTGACCATAAAATAGAGTAAATGCGCCGCCTTGCTCTCAATCGTCGGATAAGCTGGCTCACCAAACACCGTTTGCTCTAACGTCGCCAAGATACTGTCCAAGCCATCGCCGCGCGGTTTGGCAAACAATACTGTCGCCTCACCTCGTGCTATCAGCTGCGCCTTTAGATGCGTGAGCGCCGCCATGGCCTCAGCTGTACTGGGCAGAATACCGCCTGCCTGTCCTACTGGCGCATTGAGCAAACCCTCGTCATAACGCTGTAACCACAAAAACGTCTGTGTATAGCGGCTGATAATCTCAATGAGTCCGCGCCCTTCATCGGTGTGTAGTTCGGGGCTTTGAGCAGTTTTTTTGATGAGGGCTAGGGCTTGCTGTAGCTCGGCGGCATTTTTGTCAAAGCGTTGTTCATTGATGGCATAGCCTTGTAGCAAGTACTCACGCAAACGCTGGGTCGCCCATATCCGAAACTGCGTGCCTTTTCTGGAATTGACCCGATAACCCACCGAAATAATGGCATCTAGATTATAAAAACGAATCTTACGGCGTACTTGGCGCGATCCTTCTTGGCGAACTACCGAGGATTCCTCGGTAGTTGCTATTTGATCTAATTCGCCTTCTTTGTAAATGTTTTTTAGGTGCAGTCCTATAGTATCTGAATCTTTGTCAAACAAGGTTGCCATTTGCGCTTGCGACAGCCACAGCGTCTCTTGCTCTAGGCGAATCTCAATCTGCATTTGCCCATCATCGGTGGTGTATATTTCAAACTGATTGTCAGTGTTGGTGATGTCCAATTATGCCTCCTTTGCCATGGCGGCAGCATTTGTTCTGATACCGATACTACCAGCCAATACCTATGACAAGCTATTTTATTAAGTCTATAAAAAGCTCATTATTCAGTGCCAGTGGTTTTTGGTCGGTTTGCGCTGTTACAATAAGGCCTTCACCCCATACAAATAAAGTATCGGCTTTCTGCTGAGGGTGATGAGCCCCTACTCGCTCAAACTGCGCAAACAACCATTGTCTAACCTTTCTTTTGTGTTGATTGGCGATTTGATGCGGCATAGACTCAGCAGCTGAATATTCGGCGCACGCATTGATAAACATACATCCGTGAAAACCCTCTAATGAGCTCCAGTCGGTCAAAAATCCCAAGTAGCCTCTAGCAACGTCTTCTGCTGATTTGACATCCCATTTCTCACAATAATCTGTTAATTGCATCATAAACATCTGGTGACGATAGTTGAGCACCGCCTCAATCAAGCCCTCTTTGTTGCCAAAATGCGCATATAACGTGCGCTTGGTCGTTCCTGCCTGCTTGGCTAACAGCTCTACGCCGCTGTCGTGAAAACCATTCTTATAAAATAGATCATAGCTCTTTTTTAAAATAAGCGCTCGCAACTCCATTGATTCTGTCTCCTGCCTCTATTATTTTCAAAAAAGCTGTCACTTAAGTATACCGTTCGGTATACTTATTAATATATACTGATCAGTATATCAATAGCCACTCATTACTAATACTACTAACGGTTTATTTATCATAGGAGTCAGTATGCATTCATTTTTTAATTGGCATAAGCTAAAGAGTCAAACCAGTCAATGTCCAAAAAGAGTGCCGTTGTCCATAATTGCCATAGCGTGGCTTGGCGGTACACTTGCTACTGCAACCCTTGCCATGGTAGGCAATAGTTTAGCAGTGATGATGATTTTGGGATCATTCGGTGCCAGCTGTTTACTTATCTTTGCCTATCCTGCCAGCCCCTTTGCACAGCCAAGAAACGTCATCGGTGGACATGTTATCGCAACCTTTACAGGGCTTGTATTTATGACATTATTTGGTATTCACTGGTGGAGTATGGCAATGGCGGTCGGTACGGCCATTGCACTCATGCTGTTGTGTAGAATGCCGCATCCACCCGCTGGCTCCAACCCTTTAATTGTCATGCTAGGCGCTGTAAAGTGGGGTTTTCTGATCACACCTACGCTACTGGGTGCCATTGTTTTGGTGATAGTAGCGCTTATTTATAACAACTTAGGTAAGAATAGGCAGTATCCAACCTATTGGTGGTAATTATCCACTGTAAGTAAAGACATTGCAGGCTGAAAAACATCGCTGGCCTGTTTCTATTGTCAATGATTCAAATAATTGCCCAGCCAAGCCAAAAATGCATCACTGCTCGTCGATACATTTAGGCGCAGATAGGTTGAAGCACTGGCATCTGGATGAAACAAATGCCCCAGTGCTACTAGCCAGCCATCGCTATAGGCATCTAGTGCCAGCTGGCTGGTATCTTGATACGTATCCACCCACACAAAGAGGCCTGCTTGCGTATGCTCAGGATAGACAAGTCCGATCTTGGGCAATGCTGTGCGCATCCGCTCATGCGCACGATATAACTGCTGCTGGACTTTTTTGATTTGCCTGCGGTATTCACCATGCGTCCATAGGTGGTGAATCACGCGCTCACCAAACTCTGGCGTACTCATATTACTCAAGGTTTTGATACGCAGCACATCATCGATGAAATTATCGGGACAGACCAGCAAGCCAACGCGCCAGCCTGACGACATCGACTTTGAAAACCCTGTCGCATAAAACACGCGCTCGAACTGGTCAAGACTGGCATAACGCAGGACTTGGCCACTCGGCAAAAACGCGGCGTATAAGTCATCCTCAAAAATATACGCATCGTATTTATGAATAATATTAAGCACTTGATGCGCCCGCGCGGGATGCAAATTATAAGAAGTGGGATTGTGTAGCACGCTGTTAGTCAAATACAGCTTTGGATGATAGGTCTCAAACAGCTGTTGCATCTGCTCAATATCGGGGCCTTGATGATCGCGCTCGACCGCGACGAGATTGAGTCCTTGCTGTTGTAGACAGCTCGATAACCAAAACCAGCCCGGCCCATCGACCACCACCGTATCACCAACCTCAGTCAATAGCTGGGCGATCATGGTGATGGCGTGTGATATGCCTGCGGTGGTGATGACATTGTCTGTATAGGTCTGCATACCTAGCACATTCAGCTGCTGCACCAGTTGCTGACGCAGCGGTAGATAGCCTTGCACCGCGCTATAGTCATAGATAAAGCTATATGCTTGCTGGGTGACCTGCCGTATCGCCCACTCCATCTTATCATTACGTATCCAGTCTCTAGGTAGCGTGCCCACGCCTGGGGATCGGTGATGCGGAATATTGCTCGACACTTGCTGTACCAGCCAGCGGGTGTCTATGACTGGCTGCTTGGGGGCAACTTTTTTGTCACGGTTGGGCGGTACTAGCCTTGTTTGCTCATTCACATAATAGCCTGAGCTTGGCTTGGCGACCAAGACATTGGTTGCCACCAGTTGCTCATAAGCTTGCACGACGGTGAAGCTCGATATACCCATGAGTTTGGCTAATTTTCGCACCGATGGCACACGCTGGTTGGGCAAGTAAATTTGCCAATCAATGCGCTGTTGTAGCCATTCAGCGACGGCAGCAGTCTTTGTTAAGTTAGGATTGAGTTTGTAGTTTTCGACCATGATAAAAGTACTTATCTTTAATAATAAAAATCTGAATATAAAAAATTGTCACGCTAAAAGCGACTATACACTTTGTTCACCATAAGTGGAACTGTATCGGGTTTGTTGTGGTCATCTAGACTATAGTTGAGCCATTCAATATGGATCGTCATTATTTAGGCTGACACTATGAACCCTATATACACTGCACTGGCTGTACTGGTTACCTTTATCTGGGGTGTGAATTTTACCTTTATTGCGTGGGGGTTAGAGAGCTTCCCGCCACTAATGCTCACTGCCCTACGTTTTTTCTTTACCGCAGTGCCCTTGGTTTTGTTTCTTAAGCCACCTACGTTTAACCGTACCTTACTCATCTATGCTATCGGTACCTTCGTCATGCAATATGCCTTTGTATTTACGGCCATGCATCTAGGTGCATCACCGGGTTTGACGGCGTTGTTGCTACAAATGCAGATTTTTATCACTGTGTTGTTGGCGTACTTTATCTTGGGCGAAGCTGTCAGTCGCATGCAAATCATCGGTATGCTGGTCGGAGTATTAGGCCTTAGCGTGATTGCGCTAAATCTCGGCGGAGATATGCCTATGGCTGGATTTGTCTGCATCTTGATTGCCGCAGTCGGTTGGAGCTTTGGTAACATTGCATCCAAGCAAGCCTCAGCACAAGCGACCTTAAAAGCAGCACAACAAAAAACAGGCGTGGCGGCTATCTCACTTACCACTGGGAAAAACAAGACATCTGCTTTGTCTGCTCTCGCACTGGTCGCATGGGGCGGTCTCATTGCCTGCGCGATCTTAACTGTATCTTCTCTTATGTTTGAGACTGATGCATGGCAGCTGGCGACATTTACGGATGCATCGCTCAAATCTTGGCTATCACTTGGGTTTATCGTGTATATCTCAACCTTAGTGGGTTTTGGACTCTGGGCACATCTACTCAGTCAAAACACTGCCTCCAAGGTTATGCCGTTTGCTCTATTAGTGCCGGTATTCGGTATGACAACGTCCGTAGTGCTTACGGGCGAAGTTGTAACGTGGTGGAAAATGCTGGCAATGATATTGATATTGTCGGGGTTACTACTAGCAAATGTGAAATTTGGGATAAGGAAAGAACCTGCTCATAAGTACGGAGTCTAATATAGTCAGCTCAAAATAAAATTGTTATGGTTAGGGCAAACATCATAAAACAA
>NZ_JAKDJE010000115.1 GCF_030454045.1 Psychrobacter sp.
AAGGTGTTGCTTATTTTTTTCAATGTTTTCTCAATTCTATACAGCCCCTAATTAGATGAATAGCAATTAAAGGTTGATGATTGTGCTTTAAAAGCTTTATTTATTGTCTTCAAGGAGTGATTTTATGAAACATATTGCCGATGAAAAATCTATCAAAGGTGGTCAGTACGATAAAGTGCCAGAAAACTATAGTGGTACGGTTTATATCTGCCCGATGCATCCTGAGGTTAGAGATACTGAGAAGAGCGATTGTCCGATATGCGGCATGTTTCTCAAACCTGAAGACGAGGTTGCTGAATCCAACAGTAATGAGGGCAGTCATGCGCATTGTCATAAAGCGGATGCTAATAATAGTACTGAGTTAAAGTCTGTCGAAGGCAATAAGTACGACAAGATACCAGAAAATTATAACGGCACGATTTATATTTGTCCTATGCATCCAGAAGTAAGAGATGTTGAAAAAAGCGACTGTCCAATATGCGGTATGTTTCTTAAACCTGAAAATGAGGTCGCTGGTTTAAGAGATGATCAAGCAAGCAACAATGAAGACATTCATGCGCATTGTCATGGAAATCATACTAAAAGCGGCGAAGTAAAATCAGTCAAAGGCGGCAAATACGACAAAGTGCCAGCAAATTATACTGGCACCGTCTATATCTGTCCTATGCATCCTGAAGTTAGAGACGTTGAAAATAGTGGCTGTCCGATATGCGGCATGGCGTTAGAACCCGAAACGGTAACGGTGGGTGAGGAAGATACGTCAGAGCTTGACGATATGACGCGGCGCTTTTGGATTTGTACCGTACTGACCATTCCGCTTTTTCTTTATGCCATGAGCGATATGGTCGGTATCAATCTGCATACTATTGGTGAGTACGATATCTCCTCACAAGTGGCGCAGTGGATACAATTAGCATTAGCAACGCCAGTGGTCATTTGGGGCGCGGCTCCATTCTTTGTACGCGGTTGGCAATCGATAAAAAGCCGCAATCTTAATATGTTCACTTTAATAGCCATAGGGGTTGGCGCCGCTTATGGGTTTAGTATTGTGGCTACCTTCTTCCCTGATATTTTCCCCGATAGCTTTAGAGATTCTGCAGGTCAAGTTGGGGTTTATTATGAAGCCGCCGCAGTTATTACTACCTTAGTGTTGTTAGGCCAAGTGTTGGAACTCAAAGCCAGAAGTCAAACCTCAGGTGCGATTCGAGCGCTACTTGAGCTGGCACCGCCAACCGCGAGACGAGTGGATGAGAGTGGCGCTGAGGTAGAAGTTGCTCTAGAAGAAGTGGTCAGTGGTGATAAACTGCGCGTCAAACCCGGTGAAAAACTTCCCGTAGATGGCATGGTCATTGAGGGTAGTAGTAATGTTGATGAGTCGATGGTCACCGGTGAGCCGCTTGCTGTCGCTAAAGTATCAGGCGATCCGGTTACGGGTGGCACCGTTAATGGTACTGGCACCTTATTAGTTGAAGCGGTCAATGTCGGTGACGACACGGTGTTATCCAAAATCGTCAAAATGGTCGCTGAAGCTCAACGTAGTCGTGCCCCAATACAAAAAATCGTTGATCAAGTCGCAGGTTGGTTCGTGCCGATTGTGCTTGTTTGCTCAATCCTAACTTTTATCGTTTGGGCCATCTTTGGCCCCGTTCCCGCCATGGCGTTTGCTATCGTTAACGCTATCGCCGTACTTATTATCGCTTGCCCTTGTGCGCTTGGATTGGCAACGCCTATGTCTATTATGGTCGGCACAGGCATGGGCGCGCAAAATGGCGTCCTTATCAAAAACGCTGAAGCGCTTGAGAGCATGGAAAAAGTCGATACTATCGTTGTTGACAAGACTGGCACATTAACCGCTGGTAAACCTGAGCTGACCGCGATCGAGGCGCTGGCAGGTCAAGATAAAGATGAGTTTTTGGCTCTCGTCGCCGCAGTAGAGACGGCTAGCGAACATCCTTTAGCAGAAGCTATCGTGAGAGCTGCTAAGGACAAGTCGCTTATTATCCCTAACGCTACGGACTTTAATTCAACGACGGGTGAGGGCGTACAAGCGCTAGTTAATGGCACGCAAGTCGCTATCGGTAACTCAAAACTGATGCAGAGCTTAAACAGTTTTGATAGTGAGTTATCAAGTAAAGCCGATATTCGTAGAAAAGAGGGCGAAACGGTGATGTTCGTCGCTATAGATGGCAAAGCGGCTGGGATAATATCAGTCGCTGACCCGATCAAGCCAAGCACCGCCGATGCGATAAAACTGCTCCATGGTGCCGGTTTAAAAGTCGTCATGCTAACGGGTGATAATGAAAAAACCGCGCAAGCGGTCGCTAATAAGTTAGGCATCGATGACGTCCATGCCGATGTCTCACCAGAAGATAAAAACCGTATCGTCAAAGAGATGCAAGATGGCGGCAAAATAGTGGCTATGGCGGGAGACGGTATCAATGATGCGCCAGCACTAGCGCAGGCGAATGTCGGTATCGCTATGGGTACGGGAACTGATGTGGCGATGGAGAGTGCTAGCGTGACTCTCGTCAAAGGCGATCTGATGGGTATAGCCAAAGCCCATAAGCTGAGCCGCTCAACGATGCGGAATATCAGACAGAATTTGTTTTTTGCCTTTATTTATAATGCCATCGGCGTACCCATTGCCGCAGGCGTGCTTTATCCTGCCTTTGGTTTACTACTAAGCCCGATGATAGCAGCAGCGGCGATGAGCTTATCGTCAGTATCGGTGATTGGTAATGCGCTTAGATTACGGCGGCTAGATTTGTAATGTAAATGTTATAAATTGACCACTAAAGCTAAAGCACAACGACGAGTATAGAGCATTTTAAAAACTAGGAATAAGGATAATATTATGGGTAGCTTTTCTATTACGCATTGGCTGATTTTATTAGTAGTCGTAGTAGTGGTGTTTGGTACTGCCAAGCTTAAAAATGCGGGTAAAGATTTAGGCGGTGCGGTAAAGGGCTTTAAAGAAGCGGTCAAAGATGAAGAAACTGAACATGCCTGCAAGAATCGAGCACTTAGCCATGAAGCCACTACTTCAACTGTAAATAATGATTTAAATACTAACAGCTTAAGTACTAATAACCTAGATACTAATAGCCTAAATACTAGGGGCAGCACTCAGGCTGATGATTTAGAAGTTAGGCCTGTTATCGCTGATGATAACAACAAAGTGTAGAGCTTGAGGTATTTCGCTAACCGTATTTAATAATCTACTAACTAATATATTTGCCCATTATGTTTGATATTGGATTTTCCGAATTACTGTTATTTGGAGTCATCGCTTTAATTGTCTTGGGCCCAGAAAAACTACCACAAGCTGCACGTACCGCTGGGCAATGGTATGCCAAATTGCGTCGCACGATTTCAACCTTACAGTCTGATATAGAGTCTGAGCTTGATTTGGCTGAGACACGAAAACAGATGCAAGATGAGCTGGCAAAGATTCGTCAGACTGAGACAGACATGCGGCGTGAGTTAGCCGAGATGCGCGGTAGTATGGATAAGTTTGAAAACTCGCAAAACCAAAGCTTAGATACTTCCTATCAGTCAAACACTCCTCAGCAGCAAAATCATCAGCCAGATACTTCCTCTTCTTCAGCTATAGAGAAGGGGGATAAATGAGCTTATTTAAGCGCCAAAAAAGTCGCCAAAGAAAGTTAGCAAATACAGATGCTAAGGCGTCAGATGCTACCCATAATGTTGAGACTGATAATGTGCTGAATGTGCTTAGCGACATGCCTATTACTGAGCATTTGATTGAATTACGCAAGCATCTCATCAAAATATGCGTAGCCGTTTTGATCGTCTTCTTAGCATTGGTAGGGTTTTCGCGTGAGCTCTACAATCTTTTATCAGACCCTCTGGTTGCGCAGATGCCTGCGAATTCGACTATGATTGCTACTGATATTACCTCGAACTTTATGGCACCTATTCGCTTGACGATTTTCGTTGCTGCCTTTGTAGTGATGCCGTATATTCTGTATCAAATTTGGTCATTTATAGCGCCTGGATTATATAAAAAAGAGAAAAAAATCACTATTCCAGTGCTGATATCTTCGATATTCCTATTTTATTCTGGTGTCGCTTTTGCCTACTTTGTGGTACTCAAAGGCGTATTGAAGTTCTTTATTTTATTCGCTCCGCAAAACGTTATACCTATGACCGATATCGATAGTTATTTAAGCTTTGCGCTAAAGTTATTTATGGTATTTGGACTCACTTTTGAGATTCCAGTGGTTACTTTATTATTGATAATGGTCGGTATCATATCCACTCAGAGTCTAGATAGTAAGCGCCGATATATCATCGTCGGTTGTTTTGCTGTGTCAGCGGTAGTCACACCGCCCGATGGGGTGTCAATGCTATTGCTCGCGATTCCAATGTGGCTACTGTTCGAGTTAGGTTTGTTTTTAGCGAAAGTACTCATTAAAGAAGAGCGTAAAACCGTATAACCTTGCAAAGTAGCTAATTTATAAACTAGATATATTGCAAATTAAGTATCTTGCAAAATGACTATTTCGTAAAGTAACTATAAAAATAACCTTATCTTAAACATTTAAGACACTTTTTTTATTTTGGCTGTCCCCTAAACCCTATCAGTACATTCAACTTAGTAATGAGATTTAAATGGAATCCCTAATTAATAATAAAAACAAAACGAATGATAATCTGGCAAATCAGCTTAATCAAGAGTGCTATTGCCGTACTTTAGATCGTAAAGCGCTTAATAACAGCCTGCAAGATCAATTAGTAAACACAAGAGATAATCCACTAGGAGCCAATGAGCTTAATAAGCTGTTTTCAGCGACACCGGTGTTCGTCCCTAAGACAGAGATAGAAGCAATGGTGCGAATCATCGCAGCTATTGAGTCGACTGCTAGACTACCGTCATATCAACAGCAAGTACTGTCGTGGGCACCCAATATCGCGGCTTTCGATCCGGGGCCAATAGGGGCCTTTATGGGTTATGACTTTCACTTAGGGAGCGATGACCCCAAGCTTATTGAGATCAATACCAATGCTGGAGGCGCATTTTTAAACGTAGCACTTGCTGAGCTATGCTGAAGAAACCGTACAACTAAACTTGGTAAACTAAGCACAATTATAGGAGTTTACCATGACCAAGAAAGTAAGAACCTACAGTAACGAATTTAAAGCTGA
>NZ_JAKDJE010000116.1 GCF_030454045.1 Psychrobacter sp.
AGATTAGTGAGGTGCTCTTCTTTTTTCAATCACTTTCGAAGTTGAGAGTGGGGTACTATAAGTATAAGTTATAAAAATAACTGATCACATGATAAGGAATGTCACATGTCAACTGACCATAGAGTATTAGATAAAGGCGGCGCGGTGCGTGAGGGTGAGGAGCTTGATACCCAAGCTATCAGCGCATGGCTACGTAGCCAAGGTGTCGATGTCGTAGGCGAGCCTACAGTCACTCAGTTCTCAGGCGGGGCTTCTAACTGGACGTATCGCTTACAATATGAAGGCGATGATAAAAACCAAGATCTTATCTTACGCCGTCCACCAAAAGGTACCAAGGCAAAATCTGCGCACGACATGGTACGCGAATATACCGTTCAAAAAGCATTAAAAGATGCTTATCCTTATGTGCCCGAGATGATTGCGCTATGTACAGATGAGGCCGTCATTGGCGCTGACTTTTATGTGATGGAGCGCATGGAAGGGATCATTCCCCGTGCCAATTTACCAAAAGGGGTCGATCTAGATCCTGAACAAATCCGTCTACTTTGTACCAATGTTTTGGATGCGTTGGTAGAGCTGCATCAGATAGACTATACAGAGCATCCTGATTTGGTTGATTTGGGTCGCGGTGATGGCTACTGCGCCCGCCAAATTAGTGGCTGGGACAAGCGTTATATCAAAGCAAAGACACCCAACGTCCCAAGCTTTGCCTTGGTCAGACAGTGGCTCAAAAAGCATACCCCTGCTGATAGCAAAACGTGCATTATTCACAATGACTGGCGCTTTGATAACGTCATACTCGATGCAGACGAGCCGACTACAGTTATCGGAGTCCTCGATTGGGAGATGGCAACCCTTGGCGATCCACTAATGGACTTGGGTAGTGCGTTGGCTTACTGGATTGAGGAAGACGACAATATTGTCATGCAGCAGTTTCGTCGCCAGCCAACTCACTTAGAAGGTATGATGACGCGTGACGAAGTGGTTGCTTATTATCTAGAAAAGTCTGGACTACAGATAGATAACTGGACCTTTTATGAAGTGTTTGGGCTGTTTCGTCTATCAGGTATCATTCAGCAAATCTACTATCGCTACTATCATAAACAAACCACCAATCCAGCATTTAAAAACGCGTGGCTTGCCATACATGTCATGCATGCCAAATGTCTCAAACTGATTGCACAATATGAAGGCGAAGCGCTGTTCAATGCACACGTTCAGCCATATTTAGAAGACAGAGGAGTCGATGCGGCAACGATTGAGAAATTGCCAGACCCTGTACAAAAAGTAGTGAAAGGCATTTTACCAAAAGGCTATTTTGCTAAACCCTCTGATTCAGCTGAAGTATAAGAAAAACCGCAATTTGGACAATATAATAAAAGGCAGTATTTTATGACAACCATACTTTTAGCCCGTCATGGTCAGGCTTCTTTTGGTCAAGAAAACTATGATCGGCTGTCAGAGCTAGGTGAAACCCAAGCAAAAATGCTGGGTCAACACTATGCAAATACCCAGCGCCGTATCGATGCGATATTTACGGGTAAGCTGGTCAGGCAACAAGACTCTGCTCGCCATTTTTGGCAAGGGTATCAACTGTTTGCTCAGGCCAACAATGACGACATGGCCATTGCGACAGCCATCAACTTTGATGAGCCTGACAGCTATATTTTGCCGCAATTTGACGAGTTCAATCACAAAGATGTGTTTGTGAAATCCGCTGGTGATTTTGATAACCAAGCTGAGATATCCGCTGAAATTGTCAATGCTCAATCACCAAATCGGCGTCTTGCTGAGCTGTTTGATCAAGCGATGCAGCGCTGGCATGGTGGCAACAATGATCAGGATTATATTGAAAGCTGGCCGCAGTTCAATGAGCGAGCGCAGCAAGCGCTTGAACAAGTACGTACAAAGATAGCCGATATGCGCTTAGACCAAAATAGCACTGTATTGGTCTTTACCTCAGGCGGTGTCATCGCTGCCATTACCGCACAGCTACTGAGCCAAGGCAGTCAAACCGCTTATCAGTTAAATAAGAGCTTAGTCAATACGGGCGTGACATCGATCACCCTAAAGAGTCAGCGCGCGCATTTATTGTCTTTAAATGAATACAGTCATCTATTTTCTGAAGGCAAGCAGTTTGTGACGTGGCGATAATTGAGTCAATGGGTTTGGATGCGCTTTTATACACAATCGCCACGTATTTGTAGAGCATTAGCCATTACAATGAACGATTTTAGTCAACCAGTTTTTGTCGTTGGTACAGAGAATCTATAAAACTGGAGTGTCATTTAGAGTCGATACAAGGGAGGGCTTATGCAACACAAACTGCTTAATTTAGTCACTAAAAGCGCCAAACAAAGTAAAGCTCAGGTATTTAGCGCCGTTCAGCCATCACGCTATCTAAAAGACCTAGACAAACAGCAGGTTGGTCAAGGCAAAACCGTCCTGATCACAGGAGCAAGCTCAGGATTGGGCGAGGGTATGGCAAGATTGTTCGCTAAGCTTGGTTATAATCTTGCTATCTGTGCGCGCCGTACTGATCGTTTAGAGCGCTTGCAGTCAGAGCTGGTAGCAGCATATCCTAATATACGCGTTGAGTACCGAGCGTTAGATGTCAGTGATTATGATGCTGTTTTTAAGGTATTTGACGCATTTGCTGCTGACTTTGGCACTATTGATCGTATCGTGGTCAATGCAGGGATTGGCGATAGTCGCCGTATTGGTAAAGGACGTTTTGATACCAATCGCCGTACCGTTGAGATTAATTTCATCTCGGCATTGGCACAATGCGAAGCGGCGATGAATATCTTTCGGGCTCAAAACAGTGGTCATCTGGTCGTCATGTCGAGCATGTCAGCGATGCGTGGCCTGCCTAAGCACCTGACAGCTTACGGCGCGAGTAAAGCAGGTTTGGCACATCTTGCAGAAGGGATTCGTGCTGATATGCTATTGACTAAGTTGCCTATTAAAGTCTCTACTATTTATCCCGGTTACATCCGTACTGAGATTAATACGAATGCCAAGCCATTGCCGTTTGAAGTGGATACTGATACCGGTACCAAAGCGATCGTTGCCGCGATTGAAGCAGGTGTGGAAGAAGCGTGTGTACCAAGCTTGCCATGGTCGATTGTAGGTCAGGCAATGAAGCGTTTGCCGCTGCAAGTGATGAGTCGATTGAGCTGATGCAACACGCTCGTGCAATAAAAACAAAAAGCCCACTCTAATAACAGTGGGCTTTTTTGTCTCTATGGCAAAATCATAATATATAGATTACAACGTTTGCGGATTGTCTGATAGGTGCTGCTCACGTAGCTTTTGACGCAATACTTTACCGACATTACTTTTTGGTAGTTCGCTGACAAACTCGATATGACGCGGGCACTTATAACCCGTTAAATTGTCTAATGCAAACTCTTTGATGTCTTCTTTGATGACATTGTTGTCTGCAGGCACAATATAGATTTTGACGGCTTCACCTTGGTTTTCATCAGGGATACCAATCACGGCGCAATCGACGATACCTTCATGGTCAAGCATGACCGCTTCAATCTCATTTGGAAATACATTGAATCCTGACACCAAAATCATATCTTTTTTACGGTCTAGTAAAGTGAAGTAGCCTTTTTCATCCATGCTCACAATATCGCCAGTACGGAAGTAACCATCGCTTGTGAAATCATTGGTATTGTCTCGATTGAAATAGCCTGACATGACGTTTGGGCCTTTGATGCACATCTCACCTGCCTCATGCATGGCGACACGTTCACCATTTTCGTCGACGACGATGATATCGACACTAGGAACTGGTATGCCGATTGTACCGTTGAACTTACGATCAGTAATGACGTTGGCGGTACCGCCAGCAACCCCTTCTGTCATACCCCAGCCCTCGACCATAGGGCAACCAGTCACCTCTAACCAACGGGCTGCTGTTTGCTCGGTTGCCGCCATACCACCCGCCTGAGTGATACGCAGTGAGCTAAAGTCCAATTCTTTGAAGCTTGGCTGATCAAGCAACCCTTTGAACAAGGTATTGACCGCAGGGAAAATATGGAACGGTTGTTTTGATAGCGTTTTGATAAACCCTGGCATATCACGCGGATTGGGTACTAGAATAAAAGTGTAGCCTGAACGCATACCAAGTAAGCTGAGCATAAACGCAAAGATATGATACAAGGGTAGGGCCATGACCATGTTGATGTACACCTCATTGATATCAGAGGTCACTGGACGGTACCATGCTTCTGATTGCATCGCCGCTGCGACGACATTACGCTGCGTCAAAACAGCACCCTTAGACAGACCCGTTGTGCCGCCTGTGTATTGTAGAATCGCTTTTTGTTGCAGCGTGGTTTTGGGTGCTTGAAGCGGTAGATTACGTCCTTTTTTCAGTACTTCAGGGAATTTCGTGACGTTGTACTTAGGGTCATTTAGATTGTATTTAGGCACTAAGCGTTTGACTTGACGGATAACGGTATTTACCAAAATACCTTTTAAGCCCATCATATCGCCCATTTTTGAGAGTACAATACGCTTGATATTGGTCTCTTCAATGACTTGCTCTAGCGCTTGAGCAAAGTTATCCACCACAAAAATCACCTGAGCGCCTGAGTCATTCAATTGATGGCGTAGCTCACGACCTGTATATAGTGGGTTGATCGGGGTACAGACGTAACCTGCGCGTAAGATACCAATCATGATTGGTAAATATTGTGGGACGTTTGGCATCATGAGTGCCACTACGCTGCCTTTAGGTAAGCCTTGAGCTTGTAACCATGCTGCTACTGCCAATGATGCTTTGTCAACGTCATCATAAGTATGAGTCACACCCATGCAGATAGTCATCGGATGCATACGAAAACGGTTGAAGCACTCTTCATACAACTCTATGAGGCTTTCATATTGATCAGGATTAATGGTCTTGGGTACGTTTTCTGGGTATTGAGCAAGCCAAGGTTTCTCTACTGTCATGCCAAGCGTCCTTAAATTAAGATAAGTTAAGGGTCTATAAAAAAGTAGTCACATCCATGTCGACGATATACATCAGTGCTCTTTGAGCGATGAATTGTCGAGTGCTATCCTTTGTTTTCGGTGTAATGGACAAAATTCATGCTAAAAAGTAGGTGGTAGTCGCTAATGGACA
>NZ_JAKDJE010000062.1 GCF_030454045.1 Psychrobacter sp.
CTAAAAAATAGTCGCTGTCAGTGCCATGGTCGAATGTTCAACACGCCCTAGTAAGCTTATGTAGACAAAGTTGTAAGTAAAGATTACAACATAGCGTTATATAATTCGTATAATCTATTGCATAATAAAGCATACTGGTTGCGTTTTTCACCATACTCTTTATGAGAGTGTTGGTTTGTAAGCACACGATATTATTATGTGATTTGATGACGCTAATACCGTTTTTTATGTCAACCTTTAAACCCACCTTCGCTCATGGACATCAGCCGATAGATTAGATCTATAAGCTGATGTTCATCACACATTTATAAACTTGCCAGCAAAGTTGGCATTTGCTGTCCGCTCTTGGTTTATACGCTATGATTGAAAACTGGACAAAAGAATTTATTATTCAGCGCTTGCTTGCGATTACTTTGTTGGTTGCGCTGTTCGTATTATGTTTCCAAGTGGTGCAGTTCTTTATTGTACCGGCATTGTGGGCTGCGATTTTGGCGTATGTCACGTTTCCTGTTTATAGTTTTTTTCACGAAAAGGTCAAGCTAAGTCCAGATTTTAGCGCTGCCATTATGACTGTGAGCATCTCCTTAATCATAGGTGTGCCACTGGTTATTGGGGTGTTTATTTTGCAGCAAGAAGCGTTGAGCCTAATCAGTAACTTGGTATATCGTATTAAAGTGGGCTATCTAGATGTGCCTGATTCATTCAAAGACTTACCGATTATCGGTCAGCAAATCAAAGACGTACTGTGGCGAATCAATAAAAACCCAGAAGGCACGCTAGAGGCGTTTCGTCTTTGGGTTCAGTCGCACTTGTATTATGGCAAGGTCGCATTTGACGTGGTGTTCAGTGGTCTGGCTAAGCTTGGTATGGCGCTGATGACGCTATTCTTTTTTTATCGTGATGGCACCAGTCTGGTTCGTCAGATTCGCCAAGCGCTGCGTAACATCATTGGCAATCGCATAGACGGTTATATTGACTCTGTGGGTACAACCACGCGTGCGGTGGTATACGGCATCGGGTTGACGGCATTGGCTCAAGCGCTATTGGCAGGTATCGGCTATTACTTCGCTGGTGCGCCAAGCCCTATTTTATTGACCATTGTTACATTTATTATTGCGTTGATTCCTTTTGGTACGCCATTTGTTTGGGGCGGTGTATCTGTCTGGCTCTTGAGCCAAGGGCATACTGCAGAAGGGATTGGTTTGGCACTATGGGGCGTGTTTGTTATTAGCTGGGTGGATAATCTCATTCGACCTATTGTTATCAGTGGTGCGACCAAAATCCCATTTATTATTATTTTTATCGGTGTGTTGGGCGGTCTAACCGCATTTGGGTTTGTTGGATTGTTCATCGGCCCTGTGGTACTGGCTATCGGTCTTGCCGTATGGCGCGAGTGGATATCGCAGCACAAAAATGAGATATTTGCGCCGCAAGACGTCACGCTCTCTGACTCAAATGCCATAGCGCCAGTACATAATCCAGCACAAGACACAGTCAGTGGAAATGAGTCTACATAGAAAACCTTTATCGATAGAGAAAATTGCCAATGACAAACAATGATATTGCAGATGCTATGGACAATAAAATAGACCAGATGGTTAAAGGCATAACGATCGTTGCTGATAGCAATATTGCTAGCCTGAATGATTTTTTTAATGACGCTACATTAGGTAAATTGACCGAGCAGACAGTAAACATCATTACTGTCGCTGGTCGTGATATTGATGCAAAGCTGCTGTCCGAAGTACAGCCAGATATTTTGTTAATACGTTCGGTCACGCCAGTCGATGAGGCGTTACTGACCGACAATCATAGCGTGCAATTTGTTGGCTCAGCGACTATCGGTACAGATCATGTCGACCAAGACTATTTAGCAACGCGTAACATTACTTTTGCCAATGCCGCTGGTTGTAGCAAGCACTCGGTGGCTCAGTATGTACTGACGGCTATCTTGACCATACGTCCAAACTACTGGCAGCAGCCTGTGACACTCGGTATTATCGGCCTTGGCAATATTGGCAGTACGCTTGCTCAGTATGCCAATGACTTGGGCTGGCAGGTGCTTGGATACGATCCATTATTACCAAGCTCTACTATTAATAATGCCAGCATTGAGCAGGTGCTCTCTCAAAGTAACGTGGTGAGTTTGCATGTGCCACTGACAGATGAGAAAGTTGACAGTGATGCTAAAGGCAGTGACTATCCAACGCGTCATCTCATCAATGCAGAGACATTGGCCATGATGCCTGCTGATACCATATTGATTAATAGCGCGCGCGGCCCTGTGATTCACGAAAATGATCTCAAGAACGATATTGTTCATACTGGGCGACAAGTGGTTTTGGATGTATTTGAGCATGAGCCAACGGTTGCTGATAGCCTCCTATCTAAGCTCACAATCGCCACACCGCATATCGCTGGCTATACATTAGAGGGCAAGCTACGTGGTACACAAATTATCTATGATGCCTTGTGTGAGAAGCTAGGGATAATACCTGCCCAGTCTATGTCCAACCTGCTACCGCTTAACTTGTTTTTGTGGTCTGAGCTAAAAGCACACCCAGACAGATTGTCAAAGTTTTATGACATTATGCAAGATGATGCCTCATTGCGAAGCAAAATATCTGGTGGAAACTCTGATAAACAAGTGAATGGTCCTGATTTTGACGGTCTGAGACGTGATTACCACTTGCGCCGTGAGTGGCAATCCTAATCTAGCAACTTAAAAATACTATTCTTAAAAACATAAATAATCTACGTCATTGAGGCATTATTATTTATGAATCACGGTAGACAGTCATGAGCCAATCAAGCGGTACATCTAGTCATCAACCTAACTACGCACCCACCATGACACTGGCAATGGCACAGCAGCGTGCCAAGTTTATCGGTGATATTCGCCAGTTTTTTGCCAGTCGTCAGGTACTGGAAGTACAGACGCCGCTTTTGTCGCAAGCGGGGAACACCGACACTTTTTTGCAATCAGTGGCAGCGCACGTGACCTATCAAGATCGTCCTCGTACCTATTATTTGCATACGTCTCCTGAGTTTGCGATGAAGCGTTTATTGGCTAGCTGGCAAGTGCCTATTTATCAGATTTGTCCTGTGTTTCGGGATAATGAGATAGGCGTGCGTCATAATATCGAATTTACGATGCTAGAGTGGTATCAGCCCAATTACAGCCTCGATGATATGGCAGGTGAGCTTAATGAGTTACTTACGGCGCTTTATGGTCATCCAATGGTGATGAGCCATTACCGCTATGTCGATGCTTTTATGGATTTTGTTGGTATACATCCACTGACAGCGAGCCTATCTGCGCTCCAAGCGGTAGCAGAAGATAGAGGGTTGATAGGATTTGATTTTAATGATGCTGATGATAGCGAAGCAAATCGTCGCCAGAGCTGGTTAGACTTACTATTTAGTCATGCAGTAGAGCCAAATTTGGGACATGATTTGCCGACACTGATCATAGAATATCCACCTGCGACAGCTGCATTGGCAAAGACAGCGCTAGATAAAGAAGGCAATAAAATAGCGAAACGCTTTGAGCTTTACATCAATGGCATTGAGATTGCCAACGCTTATGATGAGCTGGCAGATGGTCCAGCATTGCGAGCACGTTTTGAGCAAGACAATCAATTACGTCATCGTCATGGGTTGCCGAAAATGCCCATTGATGAGCATTTAATTGCTGCATCTGATGATTTGATCCCTTGTAGCGGTATTGCGGTCGGTGTTGATCGATTGCTCATGATGATAACGGGCGCAAAAACTTTAGAGGAAGTGATTGCTTTTCCGAGTGGTCAAGCATAACTAACAGATAGTTTTTATTCATAGCAGCAAGAAAAAAGGTCGTTACCGATTTACCAATTGAGTATTGGCGAATCGATAACGACCTTTTTTATAATCTGATTCAGTGATTTGGCTTACGCAGTTGTAGGTGTAGTTATAGCTTGGCAGTCAAATCTACCTAAACAGTGATGGTTTATACTGTAGCAATGGCTTCGTTAATGTCTATGTCACCATTGTGCATATTAAATACTTTTCCTATCGTATTTTCAGCAGTTAGGACGGCTGCTAATGTCGTAGCAACATCTTCAATAGCATTTTCACCAGAGCTGGTATCATTGATAGTGATTTTGCCTGTACCGTCACGCTCTTTCAGTGCGCCTGGCTGTACGATTGTATAGTCGAGTGAGCTATTATTCACGAGCCAATGATCAGCGTAATGCTTAGAGATATAGTAGTCTTTTAGATCTGCAATGTTAGGATTATTGTCCCATTTCTCAGTTTCTAGCGAAAAGACAGAGCTAAGCATAATATAGCGCTTGATACCTTTGTCTTGCGCGGCTTGCATGGTCTTTACTGCACCATGTAAGTCGACTTCTAATACATCTTTACCACCAGATCCTGCAACAAAATAGACAGCATCAATATCTTGATCCAGTTGTTTCTCGATAGACTCTTTGCTGGCGGTAATATCCAAATCTAGCTGAGTATAGCTGTCATTGTCAAACAGCTTTTTTTCTTGGCGAGTCGTACCAATTACTTGGTGTTCGTCAGCCAATAATTGCTTAACCAATTCACCACCGACACGGCCACTGGCACCAACGACTAAAATTTTCATAATCATTCCTATTGTTATTTACATTCTGTTATTTAAGCGATTCAGTGAATATTTTTATCTCAAAAACTGACTGTATCGTAACAAAAATAATCCGCACGCTTCGTTATAAAGCGTGCGGATTGGATAGGAGTTGGTTATAGAGTGTATACGGTTTGCAAGAAAGTAATATTTGCCAAGCAAGATTCGCTATCTAGAGGATAGCACTTTAATGAGATTAGAAGGGTAACAGCGCTAACGTACTAAGCGATTCAGACCATCGGCAAAGGCTTTTTTATCGCGGTCGCCGTAGGGTTTTCGACCGCTCATCTCTTGCAGCTCTAGGACACCAGTACCGCGCATGGTGTCCATGAAGTCACGCATATTGAGTTTTTGCTTGATGTTATTTTTGTCATAGACCACGCCACGTGTGGTTAGCACCAAGCCGCCTTTATCCAAAATATCATTGGCTAAAGGTATGTCGCTCGTAATCGCCAAGTCGCCTGCCTGTATTTGCTCGACGATATAGTCATCGGCTTTGTCAAACCCTGATGGCACAACTGTCATAACGAGCAGAGGAGATTTGCGCAACTTGATTGGCTGGTTGGCGACGAATATCGCCATCGTCTTGGTGCGTTCAGCCGTTTTGATAATCAAATCTTTGGCGATTAATGGCACCGAGTCAGCATCCACCCAAATTTGCATTATTTCTTCGCCTTTTCTGTCTTTGGCGACAATTCTGCCAGACTATCTGCTTCACCACTGTTATCTTCTAAGTCGTCGTTTTTAGCTTTGGCATCTGCGGTATTAGATTGAGTATCGATATTCGCGTACTCTTTGTCTAAACCCACTTTATTTGGCAATATGGCAACCAGCTTTGCCATGGCGGATTCTAGGTCGGCCACATCATTAGGCATCAAGGTGATATGGGCAATCTTTCGATCGTCACGCTCGGCTTTGTGATAGCTATGATAGTGAGCGCCATCAATATTTAAAACAGCACTGATATCAGGATATTGGCCGAGTACATTGACCATAATTGCCGGATGGACATTGTCGGTATCACCGAGTGGTAAGTTGACCACGGCACGGATATGGTTTTCAAATTGGCTAGTAACCGCGCCTTCGATACTCCAGTGACCAGAGTTATGTACCCGCGGGGCAATCTCGTTCGCCAGTATCGTGGTATGACCGCGATCATCTTTGGTGACAAACAATTCAAGTGCCATTACGCCCACATAGCCTAGATGGTTCATGATTTTTGTAATAGCATCGGTCGCTTGCTGGAACAGATGACTGGTACCGATGGCAGGTGCTTGAGTTTTTGCCAAAATACCGTGATGATGATGGTTTTCGACCAAATCATAACAGCGTACCTGACCGTCTTGCGCTCTTGCGGCAATGATAGACACTTCACGATTAAAGTTAATGAACCCTTCAGCAATCAATGGTGCAGGTGTTGGCGTGAGTGACCCTTTGCCACTGACCGCGTCTTTTAGCGCAAGCCAAGCAGTTTTAATGTCACTCTCTTGTTTGATAACAAACTGACCTTTGCCATCGTAGCCACCGCGGCTGGTTTTCAAAACGATAGGCAAGCCTAACGCTTCACAAGCTTGTTTTAACTCAGCTTCAGAATTAATTTCCATAAATGGCACGGTGGCAATATCGAGCGCATTGAACATCTGCTTTTCTTTTAGACGGTCTTGGGCGATATCAAGCGCAATCAGTGGTGGGAACATACCTTGCTTGCTGCCAGATTTTGACAAGCTCGTTAATTGCTCGACCGTAGACGTTGGTGTGTTCTCGAACTCTAAGGTAAATACATCAGCGGCTGCGATAAAGTCTGCTAATTGATCGCTATGAAACACGCGACCATATAGGCTGGCAGGGCATTCTGAATTGTCTTCTAAAAACACGCATTGATAACCGAGTGGCATCGCGGCTTCGGCAAGCATCATACCAAGCTGACCACCGCCTAAAATACCGATGGTACGAATGGTTTGGGTAACAGGATAAGCGTTTGCTGTAGTCATGAAAGGCTCTTTGAATAAAAGTGAATGAGGTCTGTGTTGTATTACAATTTAAAACGCAATGGGTGAAATAGGAAAAGGTGCACTATAGGCACCTTATATCTAGTATGACTTACTTAAAAATAAAAAGTGGTAGCTCTTGTTTTTAGGCGATCAATACAAAATACCATGCTAAAAAACTAGTCACTCTATATTTATTTAAGAATTAATAATACCGGGTGTTGGGCTAGCGAGAATGGTCTCGGTTTGAGTCTGACGCATCTCATCCAGCTTAGTAGCAATCGTTTCATCGTGCAAGGCCAAGACTTGAATCGCAAGTAGGGCCGCGTTATAAGCACCAGCCGTACCAATTGCCAATGTCCCAACAGCAACGCCTTTGGGCATTTGCACGATAGACAACAGACTGTCCCAACCACTTAGCATAGAGGATTTTACAGGAACACCAAAGACTGGTAATGGCGTTTGGCTGGCACACATACCAGGCAGATGAGCGGCGCCGCCTGCACCCGCGATGATCACTTGCAGACCATTGTCTTTTGCGCTTTTGGCATAATCGAATAGTCGATCAGGCGTACGGTGAGCAGAAACCACTTCACACTCAAAGGCAACATCAAAGTCTGCTAGCAATTGTGCCGCGGCGCTCATGGTCGCCCAATCAGATTGTGAACCCATAATAATGCCGACTTTTGGCTGACCTGCAGGGGAGGTGATGGGACCGTTCTGATTAGCCGCAGTATTCGTGGTGCTCATGATTGGATATCCTCAAAAAGACCATCATACAAAAATTTTGCTACACTCGTAAAGCCAAGTTTGACTTTTAATAATGATATGGTGTTAATAGCATTTATATCACTGATTTACGTCTACTTTTTTATCATGGTAATACCGCACAAAGCGATCGGCTGTCAGTGGTAAAGGCTGCTCAGTATCAAGCTGATAGCAAGTTAGATAACCACTATCTACGGCGGCTGAATAGTCAGTACAAACGACCTGCGGACTGAGTGGCTCAGGCGTGCCCGTGAGCCAATAGTGACCGACAAAAACAGGTTTGTGAGTTTGAATCGCAAAGTCGATATTTTCAGCCAGTGCCTCTACTGGTATCTGTGCCAGTGCCGATGTGGGGGCACGAGCGACCTCACGAAGCGTGCGCTGGTTCAACGTATCAAGCCACCAACGCACCCGTACTCGTCTGCGTTCAGTGCCTTCTTTATCTACCATCACAATACCATCAGGCAAGCCCGTCTCGACCCCTTTTAGTACACGCTCTAAGGCATCAAATAGTGGCGTATGCTCCTTGGCAGTTGCAACCAGAGCTTTGGGGGTTAAGCAATTATTGTCAGTGAGCAGGGGCTTTAGAATCTCCATACTCGCCACATCCCAGCAAGCATGGACAAAACAAGCATAATCGGTCTCAATCCATAGGGGTATCTCGTACAAGCGCTGTAACCAGTACTGATGCTGATCTGAGCCGAACGGTATCTCTGCCAAGAACGCCTCATGTTGACGTTTATGTGTCGTATTGTGCGAGCGCAGATATCGAGTAGTATCGTCAGGATCTAGCGTGGCATATGCCAATGCATTGTATTCATGATTACCCATCACTGCATCGGCCACATCTGCATCAAGCATTGCAAAAACAATCTCAAGCGTGTTTAGTTGCTGCGGACCACGGTCAATTAAATCGCCAATAAATAATGCCCGATGCCCAGCTGGGGGAACGAAATATTGGCCGTTATGCTCATAGCCCAATTGGTTTAATAAACCAACCAGCTTGTCTGCATAACCATGAATATCACCGATAATATCTATAATCATAATGAAATATTAAATCTGAAGTGTGAGAAGAAACCGTTTGCCCAGTGGCACTGATATAGTCTTGATCCATACGAGAGAAAATGCCCTAAAATTCTGGTGATAGCAACGCACTGATAAAGTGGAGTAGCACCTGCGGTTCCAACGCAATCGTAGCAACGACACCAAATGCGCCGCCCCATAGATGCGCCATATGATTGATGTTTGAGCCACCACGTTTGTCCGCATAAATACTATAAAACACGTAAGCGACGGCAAATAGTATGGCAGGGATAGGAATGATGGCAAATAAATAAATGCGCTCCCACGGTGCTAGCAAAATAAAAGCAAACAAAACTGCTGACACGCCGCCTGATGCCCCAAGACTTAGGTAACTGGCATTGTGTTTATTTTTAAGGTAGCTTGGAATCATGGCAACCACGATCGCCAACACATAAAAAACCACAAACCCATAGCCAAATAAGAATGAACGATATAGCCCTTCAATAGCTCGGCCAAAGAAATACAACGTAAACATATTAAAGAGCAGATGCATACTATCGGCATGAATAAAACCATGCGTCACAAAGCGATCCCATTGCCCATTGTCTACCGCTGGTGGATAAAAGATAAGTCGATTAAGTAACTTCTTGTTCTGCCATGCCGCCAAGCTGACAATAACAGTAATGATGATAATAAGGGTCGTATGGTTTAACAAAGGAAAATCCTTAGGCCGCGCCTGATAGGTGACAATGCGATAAATGACAATGTTCAAAGCCTAAGCGTTAGGGCTGAGTGAAAACAAATATGACCTATAGCTAAATACTTGATATGTTGATATAAATCTCAATCAGTCTACCAAACAATATTAACAGTAGTTATCAAAGTACCAACGTTTATTATGTGACAAAACGATGCGTTTTTATGCTTTTATAGTGAGTAATGTAGCAGTGTAGCATGTGAGATAAGTGAAACTTTGATATATGACCAATAATACGTGCTTAATTTTTGTGGATTTAAGAAGTCGAGAGAGGCAGTGATCTATGAGTATTATCGAGCAGTTAGAACAGAGCGTTACTCCCGCTATATTGGGCGAACAGGGGCGCGACGATAGCGTGGCTTATATCAGCCTGCTTGAGCAGTTTTATGCTATTTTAGCCACGCGCCTAGCTGTGCCGCAGGTATACTCGCAATTAATTCGTCAAGATCCGGTGATGGCGAACGAGAGCGTCGCCGAGCGCCCGCTGTTTGAGCAATTGTGGCAAGACCAAATGTTGCAAAAAACCATGATTCAAGAGCTGTCAGCAGCGCATCATATTGATGAATCGATCACAGCGCAATTGATTATCAACGCAGCCCCTTTGGCTTACCGTGAGCTAAAAGTCTTGGCCAATGGGCAGTTTTTGCCAGCATTTTTGCAAGCGGAGCAGTCAACCTTGCGTCCATATCTGCCTATCTGGTCAGCGCCTCTCGTGAGCGCCGCTCATGATATTGGTGTTGAGCCAATAGCTAGTGTGGCCGAAGACAAGCGGGTCTCGCCATTGAATAGCGCGCCAACAGATACAGTCAATGACACCATTGCAAGTCCTAACGCAGCAGCCACGACATCGTCTTACGTAAAGGATACAAGCATAGGGAATACCGATGGATTGAATCATGACGAGCACTTCGATGCTGGCAGTAACGCGATTCATGCCAACCCAGCGGCTCAGCATTTGGCAGAAAACGACAACATAAAGCGAGAGCAAGTACGCACGCGCAATCAGCGAAATGATTTGCTGATACGGGTATTTTTATTAATAGTTGCACTGGCTGCGATGGCGTTTGCGGCATGGGCATTATTAATCAAGCCCAAAAACGAGACCCCCTTCGCTCCAGTTGCTGCTGCGCCTGCTGTCACATCACCTCCGCCACCAGCCCCAGTACCAACGATGACACCTATCGAGCTCATCGTTGGCGTAGATGATAGTGGCAATCTCTATACTTGTAGTTCGACGGTCGGTGACATTGCCCTACAAAACTCCTTACAACAGGCGCTTAATACAAGCTTTGGAGCGCAGGCAAGCATCTGTGAGCTGAATGTAGAAAATGGGGTAGCGACTACTGTTGCAAGCATGCCTTTAGAGAGGATGCCTAATGTACTGACGATGCTCAGATCGACCCCATTTGCCCGACTGCATTTACAAAATGATCGTCTGACGCTAGAGGCGCCAGATAATATGTTGCTACAGCAGCTGGTCACGAACGTACGTAATTTAGTACCTGCGATGACGGTGGATAGCACAGCACCACTCCCACTGCCGAATGACAGCCGTAGTGATATGGCAGACGAAGCAAACCGTCAATTTGACAATAATACAGACATGAATAATCAATTTAACAATAATGGTATTAACAATAGCGCTGGAGAGTATCAAGCCGCTGATGATGAGACCGGTGATCTTGTGATACCTGCTCCTCAATCTAGTAGTGGCGGGCTTAGTAACAACGCTAATGGCTTGCCTAGCAATGCGCCCAGTAATCTTCCTAGTATTCCTAGTAATTCGCCTTCTGGTAGCAGAACGAGTAGACCAGCAGGTCCTATTTCTGAGTCAGAGGTAGATGACATGGCGAGTAGTGTGATCGTTGCAGAACCGGCACAAGTCAGATAAGCAGATATATTATATGAGCAAACATATCAGGCGAGACAATCGAATACACCTAGTTTGAGTGGGCTTTTATAAGTGCTCTGTATATTAAGTAAAGAAGCGGTATGAATGTCTCATAGCGCTTTTTTTTGATAATTATTTCGCTCTTTTTTATATTCATTGTATGCAGATTAGAGAATGAGCGACTCTAACCATGATTCAATTGTTATTAACTTGTACCTGAATGCACTGGTAGTTACGCGTACAGGCTCAAATATTACTTAATGTATCATTTGCACAACAACGCGGCGACTGTAAATACAGACTTAACAATTTTATAATGTTTATGAATAAATATTCTTATCAGGTAAAAAAGGTTCTTACAAAGACATTTTTTGAATTAAATAAACGCAGAATATTAAATAATTTTATAGGTTAAGCCATTGAATGCTACCAATAAAAGTTAATAGGAGAATTATATTATGGATATTATCAGTCATTTGACGCGTACCGTCAGTCCAGCTGTATTAGCGGATGATCACAGTCCTGCTAAGGCAAATCTGCTTGAGCAGTTTTATGCCATTTTTGCTGCCCGTCTTGCAAATGATGAGGCATATAGTCGATTTGCCAATGAGAATATCGCGCGTGACGACAATGCTTTTTATGATCGCGTGTGGACAGAAGGCGCGCACCGTGACCAAATCTCACGTGAGCTTGCCAATGAGCATGGGGTTGATGAGACCGCTTCTCGTGGTCTGATAGCTATGGCAGCGCCCCTTGCTTTTCACGAAATCAAAAGCTTGGCTGGTACCACGCCTGTACCGCAGTTCTTGAGTGATAACCTCAATAGCTATCAGCATCATATTCCTGCATGGGCAGGTGCTGTATTACCTGCGAGCGCGATAGCAGCGACGCCTGCTGCAACACCTATGTCTGATACGGTCAGCACCGCTCCATTACACAAAGAAGAAGAGCCGCAAGGCAGCTTTATGAAAGCCCTATTACCGATTATTGGTTTGATTATCTTAGGCGCACTGGCGTGGGCGTTATTGAGAGGCTGTCAAGAAAATCCTGAACCTGTCGCTACGCCAGCCACTACCGTACAGCAAGATGAGCAAGGCGATGAGCAATCAGTAGTGGCGGCGGATATCGAGCCTGCATCACTTCGCATCGCTACTGGTGAAAATAGTGAGCTGTACGCGTGCCGCATGAACGTAGGTAATGAGACACTACAGACGACAGTGATGAATGCGTTAACAGGCGCTTTTGGTGATGAGGCCAATAAATGCCGCGCTGATGTCGATGATAATTTTGCTGTAGACATGCCCGCTGCCGCTCAGCTTGCCACTATATTACCGATTGTCAAAAACGTCCCGAATGCCAGTATGGTGATTAAAGGTGACACTATTACAGTTAACGCACCAGATGATGCGGCATTGGCCCAGTTGGTGACCGATCTACAGGCTGCTGCGCCTGCGATGACAGTCGAAGCCGAAGGACCGCTCGATCTGCAAGGTGAGATTGATGATAGTGTGGCGGCAGCAGATGCTGCAATGACCAATCTTGGAGAAAATCCAGACCCACGTGATGTTGCACGTGCTTTGAGTATTCAGGTGATCAATTTCCAAGTAGATGAAGCCGTCATCCCTGATGTCAATAAAGCCATTCTAGATCGCGCGGCAAAAATTATCGATGATGTGCCTGACTTGAACCTAATGATCATCGGTCATACTGATAGTCAAGCGTCTGATTCTTACAACATGGAATTGTCTCAAGAGCGTGCAAACGCGGTCAAAGAGTACCTAGTAGGTCAAGGTGTTGACGCGAGCAAGCTCAGCACCAAAGGCATGGGCGAGTCAGACCCTATCGCGGATAACTCAACCGAGCAAGGTCGTTTCCGCAATCGCCGAATTGAGTTTGTGGTTAATGATGAGATGGTCGATCCAAATGATGGTATGATCATCAATAGCGACTCGCTTGATCCAGATTTGAACCCTTTAGATAGTAACAATGATGATCTGCTACCTGATGGTGATGATGCGACGCAAGGCACCGCAGTCGGCCCAACAAATTGATCAAAGTACCTGATTTAACCGTCAAACACAAAAACCGCACCTCATAGAGGTGCGGTTTTTTGCTGGTTTGATTTTCTAATGGCTCACAGTATAACGCTATTTATAACGAGTAGGATCGGTTGTCACCTTTGACTGTTCCGTGATTTGTATGTCAGATTGAACGTCAAAAAAGGTCTGAGTGACGTTGTTTTTTGCCTGTTGCCAATAATCAAACTGCTGGCAGGTAGATTCAAGATCGCCCTGCCATTCAGGTATTTCACCGCACATGGTTTTGATGCGTTTTTGATTGGGGTAGGGCAGCTCTTGCGCCGCTGCCGCCGCTTCATGCGCGGCAACGCGATCATTACATACCAAAGCGATATCGCAGCCAGCTTCAATGGCAGCCTTTACACGAGCGCTGACATCGCCAGCAGCTTGCGCACCAGCCATTGATAAATCATCAGAGAAAAGCACACCATCGAACGCGAGCTGATCACGAATAATGTCTTTTAGCCAAATTTTAGAAAATCCAGCGGGCTGATTATCTACTTGCGAAAAAATCACATGGGCGGGCATCAGTGCGTCAAGCAATGAAAGCGTTTGTGTAAAGGGTTGCATATCACTATTGATGATCTCGTCCAAGCTGCGCGTATCAATGGCCTCTGATACATGAGAGTCAGGAGCAATCGCGCCGTGACCGGGGAAATGCTTGCCCGTAGTAGCCATACCTGCCGCTTTCATACCGCGCATGAACTGCGTGGCGAGTGCAGCAATCGCCTGTGGCTCATGATGGAAACTTCGATCACCAATCACTTGACTGATACCATCTCTATCCAGCACAGGCGCAAAACTCAGATCAATCCCTACCGCTAATACTTCTGCTGCCATCAGATAGCCACAGTCGTATGCGCAGCTGAGTGCGCGGCTTGGGTCTTGATTAAATAATTCACCGAGCCTGCCCATAGCGGGTAGCGGCGTGAACCCTTCACGCAGTCTTGCGACTCGGCCACCTTCTTGATCCACTCCGATCAGGATGTCTGGGTTGTGATACCGTATGTCATCACATAAGGCACGTACTTGGGTAGCGTCGGCCACATTGCGCCCAAACAGTATGACGCCACCGACCTGTGCCTGTTTGATCAGGCTAACGTCTTCTGCGGTCAAAGCGGTATTATCGATGTCAATCATTAAAACGCCGTACATTGCGTCATCCTTTTTTATGTTGTTGTCATATGAGTTTGGCTGACTGTCGATATAAAATTATTCGTCTATCTCTATTAATACATCTGATTATGTCAGCTATGATAAATTGAGCCTAATGTGGCAGATTATCAAGGTCAAATCAATTTTTTAATGCACATTGAATTGATGCAGATGGCCTTCACCTATGATGTGTGATAAAAGTGAGAGAAAGTTTGGTATGTGTGGGCGTTGCGTGTAAGATTGCTTATACAGTTTGAGACAGATTAGTATTTATGCACATGATAATATTGATTTTTGACTATATATCAGTATTCGATAATAAGCATTGGACGCTTTATATCAGTAGGCTGCAAAACGAAAAGTGACAGTGCTAGAGTAATAAGATTGACCCTAGCGATAAAAGCATAGCAATAAAACGATAGTAATAAGCCTACTGATGAATCGGACTTGTAAACAGCATTCATAGGCAATAACAAATCCAGTCGTTTTTCATTTTTACAAGACAAATAATATCACCAACTCCAAATAATTAGGTACATATGATGAAAAAACAACCAGCACAGTGGTTACTCAGTGCAGCGTCAGTGGGCATCGCCGGTATTATCCTGACACAAAGCTACGGTACTGCCGTAGCAGAAACCAATACGGGAAGTTTTGTTCAGACACCTGAGCAAAAGGTCACTACTCGCCAAGTTGCCGCTTTGCTGGATCGCAGTCATTACCTTAATCAGCCATTAGATAGTAAAACCGGTAGCGAAATCTTATCAATGTATATTGATAGTCTTGATCCAAACCATACCTTGTTTTTGCAATCTGATGTCGATGAGCTGAAGAAAAAGCATGCCGATGATTTTGGCGCTCGCCTCAAGCAAGGCGACCTATCCGCAGGGGTAGAAGTCTTTGATCGTTATCGCAAACGCTCAAACGAATACTTTGCCATGGCAAATAAAATGCTAAAAACAGATATTGACCTGACAGGTGATGACACCATCATACTTGACCGCGAAAAGCTCGGACATTTCAAAACCAAAAAAGAGCAGCGTGACTATTGGGAACGTCAGCTAAAGTTTCAGTTGATGAGTATTACGCTGGGACAAGAAGACGAAAAAGCCAAAGAAAAAGTGTTTTTGAGCAACCCAGATATCACTCGTGGACAAGATTTGGTACGTAACGATGAGCGTACGCCCAGTGAGATTCTACAAAACCGTTTGTCGCGTCAGCAAGAGCAGTTTAAGCGTCTCAAAGATGATGAAATCATGGAGACGATTCTAAATACCGCCATGCTGACCTATGATCCGCACAGTAACTACTATGCGCCGATTCAGGCAACTGAGCTACAGATTCAATCTAGTCTACAGTTAGAAGGCATCGGTGTCTCTATTCGTCCTGATCGTAAAAACCCAGATTACACCCGAATCGTGACCTTGGTAGATGGTGGACCAGCCGCCAAGTCTGGCCAAATTAAGCCCAATGACTTGATTATCGGCATCGCAAAAGATGGCGAGACCATGACAGATGTGGTTGGCTGGTCAACGCGTGAGATCGTCAGCTTAATTCGTGGTAAGCGTGGTACATCGGTCACGCTCAAGCTGCGTCAGCCTAATACGCCAGACGCCAGTGCCCGTACGGTCACTGTGGTGCGTGATATTATCCAGCAAGAAGAATCAGGCGTGACGCAGCGTGTGGTCGAGGTACAGCGTCCTAATATCGACAAAACACCGAAACGTATTGGCGTTCTTGAGATACCCAGCTTCTATTTGAACTATCGTGCGCGCCGTAATGGCGAGGACTACCGCAGTGTCAGTATCGATACTGAAAAAGCGTTAAAAGAATTGAACAAAGAAAATATCGATGGTCTCGTGGTGGATTTGCGCAATAACCCTGGTGGCTCGTTAGATGAAGTTGCCAAAATGCTAGGATTCTTTATTAAAAGCGGTCCATTGGTACAGATTCGTGATAACCGCGGCAATGTCCAAGTGTACCGCGATAATGATGGCGGCGAGCAGCTCTATGACGGCAAAATGGTCGTCCTAACCAACCTAGCATCGGCCTCAGCCAGTGAAATTTTTGCCGCTGCTATTCAGGATTATGGTCGTGGATTGGTGGTTGGTAGCACAACGACAGGTAAAGGCTCTGCGCAGATTCAGCTTGATAGCTTGGCGTTAGGTTCTGCAACCTTAACTCAGCGTAAGTTCTACCGTATCACAGGCGGCAGTACGCAGAACAAAGGCGTCGTACCTGATGTTGAATTGGTCAATATCTATGATGATGCAACCTTTGGCGAACGCGCTCAGAAAAAAGCACTGCCTTGGGATACCATCAAGACAGCACCTTACAAGCCTGAAGGGAAGTTTACCAATGACACTTTAGCGACGCTCAATCAGCAGTCTAAAATTCGCCAAGAGAAAAACCCGCAGTTTGTGTATCTATCAACGTTGAATGATATTCGTGACATGGATGATGAGAAAAAGCCCGTACGTCTAGATATTAATAGCCGCCGCGCCAAAATGCAGCTGATTGAAAAACGGTCTTTAGAAGCAGAAAACAAACGCCTGATCGCTACTGGTGAACGTCCATATTCCAATTGGAACACGTACCAAGCAGCGACGGATGCAAAGTTTGAAGAGCGTAGCCGTATGAAAGCTGGTGAGCGTCCAGAGCTGCCAGAAGATGAAGCCTTTATTAATGAAGCGGCCTACCTAATGCTAAGTGCTGAACCCAAGACCTTACTCAGTCCTGAAGAGAAACTATAAAGGGTTATACGATAGCTAGTATTACCATGTAAGCATATGCTTACATGGATTGACGTTTAGACCACTTACTAGTGATAGGACAATCTGCGATTATAACTGTACGGCACGATTCATTGATACTAGGGATTGGTATCTTAAGGTCGCATCAGGGATAAGTGGTTTGCTGATTAGGGATAATAAGGCTGGACGCCTGTTAGTTATGAGATATCTCGGGATTAGGTATCACGTAACACTAACATGGATGGTTAGTAATAAAAGCCGCATGACGCTTGTCGTTATGCGGCTTTGTTATGTCTGGGATTTGGTAATATATTTTATCGGATATGTATAAGTAATCTATAAATTGCCTTCTTTATATTGATCTAACCTATGATTTACTATAAAAATCCCATAAAAAAAAGACCAGTAACTTTATCAGATACTGGCCTTTTAGATTAGATAATAAATTTGGGGCTGTCCTAGATAAGCAAAATTATTTAGGATAGCACTATGAGAAAGAGTAAA
>NZ_JAKDJE010000063.1 GCF_030454045.1 Psychrobacter sp.
ATCAGCAAGCATTTAATCTAAACGGCAGTTACACAGAATTCGGGATGGTCTCAAAGACCTTGCCACATAACATGACAAGGTCTTTTTTATTTCGAAGCTCTCAGTGGAACAAATATGCTGCTGCTATCAGAAAGACGAGTGCAAATAGTACTTATCGTACATTAAGCGAGTCTGACGCCGTAGCAGGTCATTATTTGGCCTACTGCTTACTTAGGATGTACCATATCAGCAGGAATGACCCACTCATCAAACTGCGCTTCAGTTAATAGCTCTAACTCAACCGCCACTTGCTTCAACGTTTTGTTTTCTTTATAAGCCGTCTTAGCAATTTTCGCAGCATTTTCATAACCAACATGACGGTTTAATGACGTCACTAGCATCAATGAGTTATGCAAGAAGTCATCGATTTTTTCTTTTACTGGCTCGATACCAACGGCACAGTTCTCATTAAAGCTGTTGCAAGCATCGCCAAGCAGTTTGATAGATTGCAATAAGTTAAAGGCGATCACTGGCTTATACACGTTTAGCTCAAAGTTACCTGATGCGCCAGCCATGCTGATAGTCGTGTCGTTACCCATGACTTGAGCGACAACCATAGTCATTGCTTCTGACTGCGTTGGGTTTACTTTACCCGGCATGATAGAAGAGCCTGGCTCATTTTCAGGAATCGTCAACTCACCCAAACCACAACGAGGACCTGATGCCAACCAACGAACATCATTAGCGATTTTATTTAAGCTGCCCGCTAGCGTTTTTAGTGCGCCTGAGGCAAATACTTCGGCATCACGAGCGGCTAGTGCTTCGAATTTATTCGGTGACGTGACAAACGGCAAGCCAGTCAAAGTTGATAGTTGCTCAGCTGCTTTTACTGCATAGTCAGGATGGGCGTTTAGACCAGTACCAACCGCAGTGCCGCCTAGTGGCAACTCATATAGACCTTGTAGCGCGTTGTCGATACGTACTAACGCGTGGTCAAGTTGGCTCACATAGCCGCTGAATTCTTGGCCTAGGGTCAATGGCGTGGCATCTTGTAAATGCGTACGACCAATTTTTACGATGCTATCAAACTCTTTGGCTTTTGCCGCTAGCGTATCGCGTAGTGCTTTTACCGCTGGAATTAACAAGCTGTTGATCTGACGAGCAGCTGCCACACGAATCGCCGTTGGGAAGCTGTCGTTGGTAGACTGTGCATGGTTGACATGGTCATTTGGGTGAATTGGCGTGTAGCTGCCACGCTCAGAACCGGCGATTTCGTTGGCACGGTTGGCCAATACTTCGTTCATGTTCATGTTTGACTGTGTGCCAGAACCTGTCTGCCATACGACCAATGGGAACTGATCGACCAGACCACCATTGATGATTTCGTCAGCGGCTTGTACGATTAGATCACGCTTGTCGGCATCTAAACGCTCTAGGCTTGCGTTGGTAATCGCAGCGGCTTTTTTGACCAGTGCCATCGCTTCAATCATTGGACGCGGCAACGTCTCGCCACCGATTTTGAAGTTTTCACGGCTACGCTGAGTTTGCGCGCCCCAATAGGCATCAGCTGGGACTTCTACGTTACCCATTGTGTCTTTCTCAAGTCGTGTTGCCTGATTCTGTGTCGACATAACTACCCTCTTTACTGGTTTGTTGTTTTATGACTGCTCTAAAAAATGCAACATTTGCTGCACATAAAGGAGAATACGATATAAAGTGGCGTTATGATAGCATGACTAGGACGCGTTGAATATTCACAAATCGCCTTGGTCAATGCCTAAAAAAGAATGTCTAAAAGCGACCCTAATCACTCTGATATCTCATTGGATAGTCTACTTATGCACTCTGAAATAATACCCGCTGAGCCAAAAACGCTTAACTCACAAGAACCCACGCTAAGTAATCCACCTAGACGGCACTTCACCCGCCAGCGTCGCCAGTTAAGTGAGGGCGCTCGTAGAAATTTGGCGCAAGCAGCGAGCTTACATTTGAGCAAACTACAGCAGCGCTTGCCAAAACGTGCGCGTATCGGGCTGTATTACGATGGCTTTGGTGAGCTGCCTACTCAGCCACTGCTTGATTGGTGCAAACGCTTAGGCTATTCTCCTTATTTACCCGTGGTTGGTTCGCTCGGCAGTGATGATAAACGATTGCGCTTCGTACCTGTTTACCACTCAAAACTAATCAACCTCCCCACTCGCATTCATCAGCTCGGCATGAAACAAAATCATAGCCGCGCTCTGTTATGGGCGTCAGAATTAGACGTTATTATCTGTCCTTTAGTCGCGGTAGATAAACACGGTAATCGTATGGGCATGGGTGGCGGTTTTTATGATACGACGCTTGGCAAAAGCTATCGCTCAGGGGTCAAGAAACCATTAAAAATTGGCTGGTGTTATGACTTTCAAGTGGTTGAACAATTAGCGCGTCAGCCGTGGGATGTGCCATTAGATGGCTTAATTACGCCAAACGGCATAAGGTGGTTTTAATGAAAGACGATAAACAATTTGAAAAAGACTCTAGCGCTGCTGATTCCAGTGCAGACAGTGTGGATGAATATTTGCAAACATTAGGCAATGAGGACGCTAGGGAGCAACGTTACTACAGTCAAGAGCAACCCTTTAGCGCTGATGAAATGACACGGCTCGTCAATGAAGATCGTCTAAATAAACTGCTCGCGCAAAGTGATGCGTTTTTGCAAGGACTGAGCGAGGAATTAAAAGATTTTGACGAATAATATTTTTAACATGAACAGAATGCGAGTAGTAGAAATACGATAATAAACGAAGGTTTTGGCATGTATTATTCTTCTTAATACCAAACTATTGTTTCTACAATAATTATAAGCTACACTTATCGCAAATAATTATCATTACAGTATAGGTCGTTGATCGTGGACAAAGTAAAAAAAGAGTTTATGTCGCCCGCTTCGCTACAAGTTTGTTTTTATCTGTTCGTGCTATTACTACTGGCCACGCCTGCGGCTTATATTTATGATTACAACGGCTTTGATCTTTCTACGCTCAGAGATTCTTTATTTAATTTAGCCGTATTTTATACCTTAGCGCTTACTGCCTATATTGAAATACGGCGGACGAAATCGTCTGATAATAAGCCCCTTGCACATTACCTGATTCCTATTTCTCATTTTGTATTATTCATACTAGTGGCTTTACTTGTGCTAACAGCTTTAGACTATATCAATGGAGATTTAAAGCTCGATCAAGTCTATGATCCAGTTATGCAACTGTTTTTTATATATCTGCTCGGCAAGCATACACAAAGTATAAAGCAAGGTATAGGTACTCAAAATAACGGTCTGATTTAATTATTTTAACAGTCCTATGACTAATGTAAAAAAGACGCTTACCGATAAGCGTCTTTTTTGTTGGGTACTTGGATTGAGTTAAAGGGCTGACTGAACTGCTTATAGCACCATCGCCGCTATCCAACCAAACGCCAGTAGCGGAATATTGTAATGAATAAATGTTGGCACCACACTGTCTTTGATATGGTCATGCTGTCCATCGATGTTGAGACCAGAGGTTGGCCCCAATGTCGAATCTGACGCAGGCGAACCAGCATCACCCAGCGCGCCAGCTGTACCGATAATTGCAACGGTTGCTAATGGCGAAAACCCTAAAGAGATACATAGCGGCACATAGATCGCGGCCAAAATAGGAATGGTCGAGAAGGACGAGCCGATACCCATGGTCACAATCAAACCAATCAAGAGCATGATAAATGCTGCCATCGCTTTATTACCACCGAACAGTGACGCCGCCCCATCAACGAGTGGCTGAATCTGCTCTGTGGCTTTCATGACTTCAGCAAAACCTTGCGCCGTAATCATGATAAAGCCAATCATCGCCATCAGCTTGATACCGTCATTAAAGACACCATCAGCCTCATGCCACTTGACCACGCCTGTCGCCATAAACACACCGAAGCCAAACATCGAGCCAAGTAGTAGCGAATCAGTATATAGCTGCACCACAAAAGCCGTAACGATAGCAGCCAGTGCAACCAATGTCTTTAGCTTGCTTTGCGACTGTGCGCCAGCAGCAGTTTTGCTTAATGCATCGCCTTCTACGACGGCATCATGCGCTTGCTGGTCTATCGCAATCTGCTGATACTCGCGCGGCTTACGGTAGCTTATAAATACCGCGACCAGCAGACCAATGAGCATGCCAAGCGCAGGAATTGCCATGGCTTTCACCACAGAAATATTGGCAACATCAATGCCCGCTTCACCGACGTTTTTTAGCATAATTTGATTGAGGTAAATATCACCGAACCCATACGGTATAAACATATAGGTGGTGACCAGTCCAAAGGTAATCAGACAGGCAATCAGGCGTCTATCAATCTGCATACGGTTGAACGCCAAAAGCAGTGGCGGTACCAGCAGTGGAATAAAGGCAATATGAATGGGGATTAGGTTTTGACTAAAGCAGCTCATGGTAATGAGGCCTGCAAACAGCATATATTTGATCATACCACTCGTGCCCGCGGCATCAATGCGTCTAATCACCGCCCCTGCCAATGACTGCGGCAATCCCGAGTGCGCGATCGCCACGGCAAACGCCCCTAGCAAGGCATACGATAGCGCAATCTGTGCGCCATTACGGATACCTTCTTGGAAGGCATTGAGCGTATCGGTAATACCCAGACCCGCTAACAGACCACCTGCCAGCGCCCCGATTAATAAACTGAGCACCACGTGCACGCGCGAAAGTGACAGTCCTAGCATAATAATAACTGCCAGCAGTACCGCATTGATGGCCATGTATTGCCCCTTGCTCTTTATAGCTTGGTCCCATTGAGACCGATGAATATTGACACTAATGAATATCGCTGTGCTGTCTAAAACGTCTTAATGTCGGCTCGTTTCTCAGACGCGTTTTTAGACGCGCGTCAGTTTACCTTATTTTGGGTATAAAGCCCATGCATAGAACCGATTAGACACCCGCATCTCACACACGCTCTCGCTATCTAATGGTGAGATTTTACTTATTTAATCCAGACACAGCATTTTTAATCCAACTTTTTAATCCAATAACCGCATTGAAACGTCGGCGTTTGTCGCACTATTTAACAAAGATAACTGTGCATCTTTGCCAATGAGACTTGCAATTTTATATGCGGACACCATTTATCTAGACATGAACCACGAACTTGACTTTACAAGTCTGGGGAAAGAGGAAAAATACATGAGTGAACATAAAATTACCCAAGACAATATCGACATTGATGTCGACGTTTCATCTACTGCTACAGACAACAATGAGGCAGAGACCTTGTCGAATGCAGCACAAAAAGCGGCGTCAACCAATGAGACAGACACTGATCTTGATAACACTGACTCTAATAATAAAGACGTAAACGACAACCAACCTGAAAACTACCTGCCACTCTTGGCATTGCGAGATGTGGTTGTCTATCCGCACATGCAGATTGCCTTATTTGTGGGACGCGCGCCATCGGTGAAAGCCGTTGAGCTGGCGCAGGCTGAGTATGGCAACAAAGTACTGGTCGTCGCCCAAAAAGACTCATTGACCGAAGACATTAATCAAGACAACTTGTATCAATACGGTACCGTGTGCCGCATCGTCAGCACCATGCCGCATGACAGCGATGAGAACTGCATCAAAGTACTCATCGAAGGTCAATATCGCGCCAGTGTCGACAATATCGAAAGTCATGACGACTTATTGATGGCGAGATTTGAGCGTGCTGATCTTGATGTGACCATGGATGAGAGCCAGCAAAAAAACACTATTCAGGCGCTGACCACTCTATTTGAGAGCTATGCAGATGCGCGTCTGCGTAATGCCCGTGAGCTAACTCGCGTGGCCAAACGCATCGATGATTTGCTTGAGCTTGTGTACTTTATCTCAACTCGCGTCTCGATGGATTTGGATGTTAAACAGTCGTTCTTAGAAGAAAATGATATCAAAACGCATATCAACACCTTGACGGAATATCTGGTCAAGCAAAGTGCTGAGCAAAATATCGAGCAAGATATTCAAGATGCGGTCCGTCAGCAGATGGAAGACAATCAGCGCGAATATTTCTTAAATGAGAAGATGAAAGCGATCAAAAACGAGCTGTCAGATATGAATGACGGCGCGTTCGATGGTGAAGATGATGTAGCTGAGCTAGAGCAGCGTCTAGAAGATGCTGACTTGCCAGACGATGTGCGCAAAAAAGCAGAGCAAGAGTTTAAAAAGCTCAAAATGATGCCGCCTGCTTCATCAGAGTCATCAGTGGTACGTAACTATATTGAGTGGATTTTGGATACGCCGTGGAATGCGACGACCAAAGTCTCAATCAATCTAGACAAGGCAAAAACGGTCTTAGACGAAGATCACTATGGCTTACAAGATGTCAAAGACCGCATCTTAGAATATCTCGCCGTACAATCTCGCGTGAAAAAACTGCGTGGCCCGATTCTATGTCTCGTCGGTCCTCCAGGTGTGGGTAAAACCTCGTTGGGTGAATCGATTGCGCGCGCAACGGGTCGTAAGTTTGTCCGTATGGCACTGGGCGGCGTCCGTGATGAAGCGGAAATTCGTGGTCATCGCCGTACTTATATCGGTGCGATGCCAGGTAAAATCGTGCAGTCACTGGCCAAAGTAGAAGTCAAAAACCCGCTGTTCTTATTAGATGAAATCGATAAGATGGCGCAAGACTTCCGCGGCGATCCAGCATCAGCACTGCTCGAAGTATTGGACCCATCACAGAACGACACCTTTAACGATCATTATTTAGATATGGACTTAGATTTGTCGCAAGTGATGTTCATCTGTACTGCCAATAGCATGGATATTCCACCTGCGCTACTTGACCGTATGGAAGTCATTCGTCTGCCGGGTTATACCGAAGAAGAAAAGGTCAATATCGCACAGAAATACCTCGTACCAAAAGCGATCAAGAATAACGGTCTCAAAGAAGGCGAGATTGAGATTGTTGAAGCGGCCCTACACAGTATCGTACGAAGCTATACGCGTGAAGCAGGTGTGCGTAACCTTGAGCGTGAAGTGAATAAAATCTGCCGTAAAGTCGTTCGCGGTTCGGTTGAGACTCATGGCGCACGTGCTCCGAAAAAAGCAGAACGTCAGCTAGTGACCGTCGATGACAAGAACATCGATGACTATCTAGGTGTGCACCAGTATGACTACGGTCTGGCGGAAGAAGAGCCTGAGATTGGTCGTATCACTGGTCTTGCATGGACACAAGTGGGCGGCGAGCTGCTTACTATTGAAGCGGTCGCTATGAAAGGTAAAGGTGAGCTTAGCTTCACCGGCTCACTTGGCGATGTGATGAAAGAGTCGATTCGTGCGGCGATGAGTGTGGTGCGTGCTCGCGGTGACAGTCTTGGCATTGACTATGAGACAGTCAAAACCACAGATATCCATGTGCACATGCCAGAAGGCGCCACGCCAAAAGACGGTCCTTCTGCTGGTGGTGCATTGACGACTGCACTGGTCTCTGCCTTGACAGGTATTGCCATTCGTCCAGATATCGCCATGACAGGTGAGATCACCTTGCGCGGCAAAATCCTACGTATCGGTGGTCTCAAAGAGAAGCTACTGGCAGCGCATCGCGGCGGCATCAAGCATGTCTTGATTCCAGAAAGTAATGAGCGTGATTTGGCCGACATCCCTGATAATGTCAAAGAAGGCTTGACTATTCAGCCAGTTGCGACGATTGAAGAGATTTTAAAGGTTGCTTTGGTAGATATACCAAAACCGCTTAAGCCTGCAAAAGTGACGGTTGATAAAACGGCAGGCAAAGCGCTACACAACTAATTGAGTATTCGTTAGTTAATGCTTAAAACATAAAAGCCGCTCATCACTATGATGGGCGGCTTTTTTATGCTTATTGATCGTTAGTTTACTAACACCTTGTTCATTACCAATTCGTGTTTTTATGTAATCTATTGCATTCTGTCGTTCATTTGATGTCATTAATTTTTTTGCCATCTGCTTTTTCAAACCCATACGTTACTTACATTTATTAACCGATTGTTGCGCATTTAATGAATAACTATAGGGTTTGCTTGGCTATACTAACGATGATGTTAACGAATATCGATACTCGCTCTAACAGAACAATAAATACAGATATTTGTGACTTTAACTACGTTCTAAATAATGAATAAAATAACTGGAGATAATAATGAATAAGACAATGCTTGCAAGTGCCCTACTATGCGGATCAGCGTTAGCCATGACTGGTTGCCAAACGGTAGAAAGCCAAATGCAAACAGGCAACCCTTTATCACAGCCTGCTTTAAAATCAACCATCAAAGCGGTGAGCGGTGATAAGAACGAAGTCGGACAGATGTTCCTGCGTCCTGTCGATGGCGGTGTACAAGTCTACGGTAAGCTCATGAATTTGCAGCCGGGCCAAACGGTTGCACTACATATTCATGAGACAGGTAGCTGTGCTGATATGGGTAAAGCGGCAGGCGGTCACTTCAATCCTGACAACAAACCACACTCTAATCCCGATGACATGAATGGTCATGCAGGTGACCTACCTAACCTGACAGCCAATGAAGATGGTGTCGCTACTATCAACTATGTAAACAAAAAAATCACGGCTGATGAAGCAGGTAAGTATAGTGTGAATCGCCTAGCCTTTATCGTACATGCTGGCGCTGACGACTATACCAGCCAACCATCAGGCGCATCAGGCGACCGTGTTGCTTGCGGTATTATCGAGATGAACTAATACTATATATATCAGCCATAAAAAACCTCTTAACTATTGTATATGGTTAAGAGGTTTTTTTATGACCGGTAGAAAAGTAGTTACTCTTCTACCCACTCGCCTTTACGCCAGTACACACCCCAACGTGTGGCCTTGCCATTCTTCTCAGAGCCGATGTACTGCTCTTTTTTCTTACGTGACCAACGTAATATAGTTGGGTTACCATCTGGATCTTCATCTGGTCCCTCAAACAGATATTGGAACTTGTCTTCCATTTTATCTTTTATTTCACGTAGCTCAGCGAGCTTGGGCGCACGAGTCTCACGCACCTTTGGAAATTTAGAAGCCGCTAAGAACATGCCAGCCGCCCCTTCACGCAAGATGAAGTAATCATCATGTTTGGTCGACTTGAGCTCTGGTAGATGAATAGGATCCATACGCGGCGGTGCTGCTTCGCCTGTTTTTAGCACCTTGCGGGTGTTATCGCATTTCTGACAAGCAAAATACGGACCAAAGCGACCTGTCTTTAGCTCCATCTGACCATCACACTTGTCACAGTCGATGGTTGGCGCATCTGAGCCTGGTACTTCAAACTTACCTTCTTCTAGAATATAACCGTCACAATCAGGGTTATTACCGCAGATGTGTAGCTTGAGACCACCATCGACGATATAACCATTCATCGCGGTGCCGCATTTCGGACAGCGTTTTTTCTCCATCAAATCTTTGACTTCTGCCGCTTCGTCATCACCTTCTGCATCATCTAAGTTGGCAAACGCTTCGACTGGCATTAGATTTTTGGTGCCTTTACAGCGCTCTTTCGGCGGCAAGTTATAGCCAGTACAGCCCAAGAATACGCCTGTTGAGCCTGTACGCAGCTGCATCGGACGATCGCAAATATCGCAATGCACATCTGGCACATCGGTTGGATCATTCGGACGCATACCATCTTTGCCTTTGGCATGCTCAAGGGTGGTTTTGAACTCACCATAGAAATTATCGAGCACGTCTTTCCAATCTTGCTCACCCTCGGCGACATGATCGAGCTTGTCCTCAAGCGCTGCAGTAAAGGTATAATCCATCAAGTCTGGGAAGCTGGCTGTCAATCTATCGGTGACGATATCGCCCATTTTTTCAGCAAATAGTCGCTTGTTCTCAAGCTTCACATAACCACGATCTTGAATGGTCGAGATAATTGAGGCATAAGTCGATGGACGACCGATACCTTTTTTCTCAAGCTCTTTGACTAGGCTTGCTTCAGTATAGCGAGGCGCAGGCTTAGTAAAGTGCTGACTTGGATCAAGCTTATCTAAGTTTAATTTGTCGCCTTTTTTGACATCAGGCAGTAAGGTATCGTCAGTCTTAGCTGGTGGCATCACTTTTGTGTAGCCATCAAACACCATGGTACGACCGCGTGCTTTTAGCTCGATATCGCTTGCACCGACAAACAGGTTCACTGATAGATATTTGGCAGGCAACATCTGACACGCCACAAACTGACGCCAGATTAGCTCGTATAGACGTATGGCATCACGCTCAACGCCTTTTAGCTGCGTGGATTTCATGTTGACATTAGAAGGACGAATCGCTTCATGTGCTTCTTGTGCGCCTTGCTTATTGCCATAGAAATTTGGCTTTTCTGGTACGTATTTTGAGCCATAGCTGTCTTCAATATGACCACGGACAGCCGCGAGCGCATCACCTGACAAGAACGTCGAGTCGGTACGCATATAAGTAATATGACCTGCTTCATACAGACGCTGCGCCAAAATCATGGTCTTTTTAACAGAAAATCCCAAGCGTGTACTAGCAGCCTGTTGCAAAGTCGAGGTAATAAAAGGCGCACTTGGACGTGACTGGGTTGGCTTCTCTTCACGCTCTTTAACGATAAAGTCACTCGCTTTGAGTATCTCTAAGACTTTATCGGTCTGCTCTTTATTGCCAAGCTTTAGCGATTTGCCGCCTTGCTTGATCGCCTCTAGACGTATACTGATTTGCTCAGCATCTGAGGCTTTTTTGGTTTTATCATGAGCGACATGTGTATCTGCATGAATCTGCCAATACTCTTCTGGAATAAAGGCGCGAATTTCATGCTCACGCTCAACAACCAAGCGCATAGCAACTGACTGCACACGGCCTGCTGATAGTCCGCGAGCAATCTTTTGCCATAATAGTGGCGATACCATAAAGCCAACGACACGGTCCAAAAACCGACGAGCTTGCTGCGCGTTCACGCGGTCAATGTCTAATTTTGAAGGCTGCTTAAAGGCGCTTTGAATAGCTGACTTAGTAATCTCGTTAAAGACCACACGTTGATACTTGCTATCAGGCCCACCGATAACTTCTTTTAGATGCCAAGCGATCGCTTCCCCTTCTCTATCCATATCCGTTGCCAGATAGATTTTGTCAGCGTCTTTGGCCAGTGCTTTGAGCTCTTTGATGACTTTTGTCTTATTTGGTAGTACTTCATAGACCGCCGCCCAGTCGTGTTCTGGATCTACGCCCATACGGCGTACCAGTGCTTGCTGTGCTTTTTCTTCTTTTGTCAGGTTGTCATCTTTTTTGGTCGTGGTTGCTTTTTTTGCGCTTTTATTTGCACTAACTGGTAAATCACGGACATGACCGATGCTCGATCGTACGATAAAATCATCGCCAAGATATTTATTAATCGTTTTTGCCTTGGCTGGTGATTCTACAATCACCAAAGACTTGCCCTTTGGGCTGTCAGCAGCTGATGCTGCGGTTTTTTTGGTTGTGGTTTTTGCCATATTTGACGACACCATAATATAAGTGATTAAAAGTATAAGTAGATTGAAAGTAACATTACAGTCAGCAGCAGAGTAATTTATGGGTGCTGATGATCAGGGGTTGGCCATGATTCAGCGATTTATAGTAATAGTAGCTGCTGATAAAAAAGGTTATAAAACAAATTATAACCATAAAATAAAGATATAGTTATAAAGACGTTACACTGCTAAGCGTTAAACTGTCAACTTTAAATAAATTGAATGTGAAAAACTACTTGCATATCGCCCTTTAATGGAGACAAAAAAGCGCTTTACTAGCCTTTCACGTCTTTTTGTATTTGTATCGCCCATTTCTCAAGATTGGCTTTGAGCACTAACAGATCTGCCTCAATCCGTTGCTGATGATACGTGGGATTAGAGTTTGGGCGCACGTAAGCAATGTCTTCCCAATAGATGATAATGCTATTGGCCTTAGTCATCAGCCCTTTGACAAACGGCTCGATACTCACTGGCAGCTCTAATGGCGCTTTGTCCAAGCTAAAATTGGTCTTCTTGACCGCTGGATTATTACTAACCTGACTTGAACGAATGGCACTAGGAATAGTCAGTATCTTGTCATCGACACTGGTATCAACAAAACTGCTGTCTGATCGCCATTGTCCATCAATCACTTGGTAGCGTGTGTGCGGCAGTTTGGTCTCTTCTAATATCAGACAATACTGCCCAAGCATCCCGCGACCATATTCATTATCACGGCCTTTGATCCAATCAGGACAAGCAACCAGCTTTGGGTTAAGCTGCAAACGACGCGCAGTCATACGCAGCTTGTCTAAACGCTGGTCGATACCGTTCGGTTTGAGCGCCATCATACTCCCTAATACAAATAGTACAATGATGACGACAATCAATGTTCCCATGGTGCTCTGGCCTTTTGACTAAAAAATAATGCTAAACAAGCTAAGAACAATTGCTGCGGTTGTTGATAGCTGCTGTCTGTGCTCAAAGTAAAAATAATGGCTGTATGAACAGCTATCATATAAATAGTTCATTTGAACTGGCTACTACTCACATGACAGATAACGATATAGCAAAGCTTATAATGAGCTCGAACCTACAAAAATCAAGCACTACCACGCAAACTTGACGCATTCAGTGGCTATAGCTCTCACGACAAACCTTTTATATATACTGTTAAATCATACGGTTAGCGTGCATAATAAGACAGATCATAACCACAGACAAAAAGCCAATACAAAAAGTGATCGGCGTAAAAAAGTGCTATGATAAACCATAATTTTAAACGTGCGCAGGTTTATTATGAGTTATCGTATTAAGTCAAACTCATCAAGCGTTGATAATACTCACAAACTGACCGCTACACTCGTGAGTAAAGCTGGCATAAGCGTATCCTTACTAGGTGCGCTCGTGCTGACCCTATCAGGCTGTGCCACCACTCAGAGCCTGACCCCGCAGCAATGTCAGAGCAGTAATTGGCAAGATGTCGGTTATGCTGATGGTCTGCAAGGGCGTTCAGGTGCTTATTTTGGTAACTATACCAATAGCTGCGCCAGTGTTGGCGGCGCAAATCCCAATCGCATACAGTGGGAGCAAGGACGGCAGCAAGGTCTCAAAAACTACTGCACCGAGTTGAATGCCTACAAACTTGGTCGTGAGGGCTATGATTGGCAGCCTGTGTGTCCATTAGAAGGTATTGAGAAACTAGAAGAGGCCTACTCTCAAGGACGTTATTATTATATTCGTCAGCGCGATTTGGACTATCTGCGCGCGCCTTATCCATTCGGCTACGGACATTTAGGCTTTGGCTATCGTCCATTTGGGTATGGATGGTAAAAATAAAACCTCAGTACTCACTCAAGTTAAGGTTTGAGTCGCCACTGAGGTCGGAGAGATCTTATTATTTTAATCGTTCTTATTATTATCATGACAATCGTGTTGCTGATCGGCTTGCTCATTTATTTCGCTGACTTTTTGCTATAGCTGATTTTTTGTGATCAGTGATAATCATTGCTGATTACCACTCCTATTCATTACCGCTCCTATTCATTGACAAAGGCAATCTTGGTGAGCCCTGCCTGACTTGCCGCTGCCAACACTTGAGCGACCGTGTCATACTTGCCGTCTTTATCTGCGCGCAGTTGTACGGAAGGGTCTTTACCCATTGCCCCTTGTTCTTGCAGACGCGCTTCTAGCTCCTCCATACTGATGGGATCACTGTCCCAAAATATACCCGCATCTTTATCAATGCTAATTTGAATGGCTTCTGGCGGCGTCTGATTGACCTCAGCACTGGTCTTTGGCAAATCTAAAGGCACCGTTGGGTTCAATACCGTCGCCGTCAATAAAAAGATAATCATCAATACCAGCATGATATCGATAAGCGGAATGAGGTTCATCTCATCCATACTTCGTACGTCATCATCACCCAGTTGAAATGCCATAATTATTCTCAATACTTGTGTTTGTTGTCATGCCAAAGGTATAGATTTTCGCTATTCAGTCACAGAGCCACTGTACTGATTCCTTTGCTGAGTCTCTACTGCCGCATCAATGGTGTTTGGAGGACTGGCTTTTGTGGTCTGTACCGATGCTGCACTGGTGGGCTGATTGATCGATGAGGGCGTAGTATCTCTTGGCTCAGCGACCCCTGCCAGCAAGTCATGCGATCTATCGTTGGCTTGATACATCACGCGGCGATTGATACGTACTGCTAGGTTATAAAACACCACGGCTGGAATAGCCACAGCAATACCCAATCCCGTCATAATCAGCGCTTCACCAACGGGGCCTGCCACTTGTCCCAATCCTGCCTGTCCACTCATACCAATATTATGTAATGCATGAAAGATACCCCACACCGTCCCGAACAAGCCAATAAATGGCGCGATGGCGGCTGTCGTGCCAAGAACAGGTAAACCGCGCTCGCTGGCAAAACGATATCGCCCTATATGCTTGAGCAAGGTTTGCTCAGTCACCAGACGGCGAGTGGTGGCATCAGAACCAACCAAATCCGCCTGATGCGCTTGTAGCTGTTGGCTCAAGTCATCTGCCACGCTATTTGCCAGCTTACGGCTTTGCAGCACACGCACGATACCCGTCACCCAAGAGAGAACAGATAACGCAAGTAACAAAAAGAACAATGTTTTTGTCACCATGTCGCTGATTTGCCAGTATTGCATAAAGTCCATGTCAGACTCCTTAATGTCTTATGTCATCACATGCTACTGAGGTGAGTATCATGCCCGTTCTTATTATGAAAGATTGTTGATAAATATGTTGTTATAAAATATGAACCATCAAGGAACCGTATAGCTGATCGGCAGGGTCACATTGCCCACCACAGGGACGCCATTATTATTAGTGAATGGTTTAAATTTACCAGAACGTACTTGGCGCTGTGCCTCTTTATCTAACACCGGATTGCCTGAGGACTTTGCTAAGCTTACGCTATCGATTCCGCCCTGCTTATTGACGCGCAGCGATAGTACTACATTGAACGTATCGCCAGAACGCGCTCTACGGGCGGCACGCTTAGGAAAACTAAACCGTGGCGCAGATGCCCAGTCGGCATTGGTCGCTGTAAAATTCTGCGGCGTGTTACTGGCGGCCGCGGCTTTGGCTTGCGCAGCCGCTTCTGCTGCCTCTTGAGCGGCTTTTGCTTGGGCCTCTCTGGCAGCTTGGGCCTCTCTGGCAGCTTTGGCTTCTGCGGCTCTTTTGGCCTCTTGCGCCGCTTTAGCCTCAGCTTCTTGGCGCGCTTTAGCCTCAGCTTCTTGAGCTGCTTTTTTGGCTTGGGCAGCGGCTTCTCTGCGCTGCTCATCAGCCGCTGATGTATCGGCCTTGGGTTGTGGTTGTGTCTGCTTTAAATCAGGTACTTGCCTGCTATCAGGAGAGGTTTTTTGTGATTTAATAATCGGCGGCGTTTCAGATACTTTTTTCACCACAGGCTTCGCTGGCTCTATCGGTGTATCAATCGTCTTTTTGGGTGGCGTCTCAGTACGCTTTTTGGGTAGCGCGGCTTTCGGCTGTTGCACAGGCTTAGCCTGCGGCTCAGGTTGCACTTCTTTTTTGACAGTGACTTTCTTGACCTGCTGAACCGGTTCTTTCGTTTCTACTTTCGCTACTGCATTATTAGCAGGTAACGTCACAAACTCTATTTCGACAGGCGTGATATTTTCTTTTGGCGCAGGCTGTGGTTTGGGCGTTTTGATCAACACCAAGGCGACTGCGGTGAGTACATGCAGCCCTACTACTACGAGAAGAGATAGCAGTATCAATCTGGTTGGTGGTGTCTCTAAATCCGTTGAACTCATAACAGCCTAATGTTTATTATCCGAGGTGGAATGGCGTTGATAATAATGCAAACGATAACTATTATCAATAATAATTTATAATATTTTCTTTGCTTTGTGAACTCATTGCCTCTTATCTCTGACAGATGTCCTATAACTATTGAGCATTACTGCCATCTCGCCCGTATTTAGCTCGCTTTTTTAATAAGTCTTTTAGATAAATACTTATCGCCAATAAAAATCATTATCATTATTATTATTGATAATGAGTCTCAACTACTTTATCATAACGGCTGTTTGGTTTTTCCGTATCATGATCAAAAACTGATGCGCATAAAAACATCCAAACCATAAAACGCTCAACCCAAAAGAATAAGGCTAGAGAGTAAAACTGACAGGCGCTCTATCGGCACCCTTTTAATATGAGCATTACTCTGCTCAGCTGCTCTCATCATTTTCTATTTTTATTGTGCTACCTGTGCAGTTGTCTTATTAACAGACTGCTTAAACATCCTGATATACCGAGTCCCTTATGTCTACTACCCCATTGTCACACCGCCGTACTAATCCTATTTCTAAACGTCCATTATTGATGATGACAGCTCTAGTCACTGCTATCAGCATGACAGGCTGTAGCTCGCCTGAGACTGACGCCGCTGAACCAGCCGATGCGACAGCCACCAATCAAACGGCCAATGAGTCGTCAAACGTGGCCAACCATGATGCCGTCTCTGCTGAAAGAATCACGGTAAATACAGTCAAAGGCGATGTAGCGCTGCCTATAAACCCTTCTCCGCTTGTCGTTTACGATATGACCTTGATGCAAGATTTGGCGGCGCTAGATGTGGCGGTTGATGGCGCGCCTGAAAATTTGCTGCTGGACAATTTGCACTCAAAAACCCAGCCTGAACCAAAAGCGGTCGGTACGGTCTTTGAGCCAGATCTTGAGACATTGAATGCCATGCAACCACAGGCGATCTTGGTCGGCTCGCGCATGGCAGAAAAATACGACGAGCTGTCAAACATCGCGCCAACCCTAGACATGACGATTGATACCGCTGATATCTATGAGTCGAGTAAGCAGCGTTTGCATGATTTGGGTGCATTGTTCGGTAAAAGTGATCAGGCCGCCAAGCTACAACAAAACATAGACACGCTGATCGATGACACAAAAGGCGTGACTAAAGACAAAGGTACTGGTCTGGTCGTGATGGTCAATGGCAACAAACTGTCGGCCTACGGTGACAAATCTCGCTACGGATTTATCCATAATGTGTTAGAAGTACCAATGGCAGATCAGCAGATTGCCGATGCTTCTCATGGACAACCGATATCGTTTGAATATATACAAAAGGTCAATCCAGACTGGCTGTTTGTCGTTGATCGCAGTGCCGCCATTGGCGAAGATGGCATCGGTGCCAAAGCTGTGTTGGACAATCCACTGGTCGCTCAAAGCACTGCATGGAGCAAGCAGCAAGTGGTTTATCTGAGCCCAGACTCTTACCTAGCGTTTGGTGGTTATTATCAATGGATGCAGGATCTCACAACCATCAAAGATGCCTTTGCTAACGCTAATTAACGGCAAGCGATATAGTCAATGCTCAATGAAAAGACACATCATGACAAATGCGCTCAATTTAACGGTTTTTTTCTTGCTTGCTGTGACTGCGTCTTTTGATGCTACAAAAAATACTTAGATTAACACATGAAGTGCAATACCAAATGCAAGGTGAAAAAAAGACCTAG
>NZ_JAKDJE010000064.1 GCF_030454045.1 Psychrobacter sp.
CGCCTAAAAAATAGTCGCTGTCAGTGCCATGGTCGAATGTTCAACACGCCCTATTATTATAACAATTTTTTGACGCTTAAAAAACGTTAGGACAAAAACAATTATAATTCAGCGAAAAGGTATCTCACCACTTCGATTGATCGCTTTTCAGCTTTTATGGTGGCTTTAGTTATTACTATTACCACGGCTCAGCGGTACGATTTGATCCGATTGACCACTAGACAGCGTATGATGACTGCCATATCCTTCTGGGTTAATCTGTAAGTAGGCATTTATTTGACCGATCGCATCGCCATCATCACTCGCTAAAATCTGCGCTTTGATCAGCTCAACAGGCGGTAATGGTAAGTTTTTGAGCAACGCCAAGCACTGCTGGTTATCGCCCTTATTCACCACCAACTCAATCAACTGGCGAGCATCGATAGGCAGATCGGGTGTATTCTGTGCCAACAATGCCAAATGATAAGCACCAGCAGGGTCTTGATCTGCGACAATACGCTGTTCTATAGCGATATAGGTCGCTTCTGTTGCGCCGCCTGCCACACTCAGCTGATGAATACATTTTAATGCTGAGTGTGGTTCATTATTGGCAATTTCAATAATACGCGTGGATTCGTTTTTTAGGCGCGCGCGACGCTTATCAATTGCTGCCTGTTCAGCGGCTGGCTTTTGCGCGTCTAACGGGTCGGTTGCTTGGTGGTTCATAAGCTTCTCTTATTATGTTTATGACGGTGTATTACATGGTCACTATATGGGGGTACAACCTATAAAAACAATGGCGTGTAAAGACAAGAAATAGACACCATAAAAAACCCAAATAGCCATAAAGCGACTATTTGGGTTTGCTGTACTTTATAAAGCTTACTCAAATATCAAAGATATCTCAATAAGTTGCCAAAGTATTAAGCGGCAGGACTGTTTGCTTCAACCAAAGGCTTTAGCTCACCTGATTGATACATTTGCAAGATGATGTCTGATCCACCCATTAGCTCACCATCGATCCATAATTGTGGAAACGTTGGCCAGTTAGCAATCTTTGGCAAGGTTGCACGGATTTCTGGATTTTCTAGGATATTGACAAAAGCAAAAGGACGACCAATTTGTGTCAGCACTTCAATGGCTTTAGCAGAAAAACCACACTGCGGAAACTGCGGCGTGCCTTTCATATACAGAATAACTTTATTATCACGGATTTGATCACGGATCAGTTGTTCTACGTCATTTGCAGCCGTGTTTGGGGTTTGCTCACTCATAAAAGCTCCTATTGATAAAGTGGTTTATTAAAATGATTATGTATCGTACAAAATAGCGGATAGTACAAAAAATCGTTATATAAAGACATGGCTGGTACATGGGGCGGTTGCCAGTATATTACAACCATCATTTTACACCGTTTTGGTCTATCGTTATTTTGATAAGTTCAAATCGATCTGGCAAGATTAAGGATTAACCGTATTAGGCACCAATAATACCACGGCATTGGCCATGATGCCCTCTTGTCGACCCGTAAATCCTAATTTTTCTGTCGTCGTGGCTTTGACACTGATGTTGTTGATGTCTGTTTGCAAGTCACTTGCGATATTGGTGCGCATGGCTTGATTGTGCGGTGCCAACTTTGGCCGCTCACACATCACCGTGATATCGGCATTGCCTAGGCGATAACCTGCCTCTTGTACTTTGCTATAGACGTAGCGTAACAGTATCCGTGAATCCAAGCCTGCGTGAGCGGTGTCTGTATCAGGGAAATGCTGACCGATATCACCAAGCGCTAGTGCACCAAGCAACGCGTCCGCAAGTGCATGCAGCACCACATCCCCATCAGAGTGTGCCAGTAAACTATGAGAATGCTCAATATGTACGCCAGCTAACACCACATATTGCTGTTGCTGACCATTATTATGAAAAGCATGAACATCGATACCTTGACCAATTTTTATCATGATTATTCCAATAGGTGTTAAAGATGATTAAAATAATTCAAAACCAGTATCTGAATTTTCAAAGCAGTTTTGCTAGCAGCCATGCTGCATCAGTCGCCATCCGTTTCAATTAACTGGTATAATATGACGTTTATTTTATCATAATACCAGATCCAAAAGATAAGCTGACGTTGTTGTGTTAAGACTACGTATTGTAGTAAACGCATAATTTTTGGCGTCACTGTTTGCTTTGGATAACGTATAAATAGTTGAGCCGTTCTATGTCAGCCTTACAAAACACCTCAAGCACAGCCGCTTATCATCCCTTAACGCTTGTCGATATTGACAATCCTAGCACCAAGCATGTGATTGTTGGTATGTCAGGTGGGGTTGACTCCTCTGTATCAGCCGTCTTACTCCAGCAAGCAGGCTTCAAGGTCGAAGGCTTGTTTATGAAAAACTGGGAAGAAGATGACGGTACTGAATACTGTACGGCAATGGATGACCTCGCAGACGCACAAGCAGTCTGTGACAAAATTGGTATCAAACTGCACACTGCCAATTTTGCGATGGAATACTGGGATCGCGTATTTGAGCATTTTTTGGCGGAATACAAAGCCGGCCGCACCCCTAACCCTGATATTTTGTGCAACAAAGAAATTAAGTTCAAGGCGTTTTTGGACTATGCGCTGACGCTTGGTGCAGATTATATCGCCACTGGTCACTATACGCGCCGCAGTGTGAACTATATCAATGCCGAAGGTGACGAGGTTGCGCAGCTCTTACGCGGTCTTGATAATAATAAAGACCAAAGCTACTTTTTGCATGCGGTGGGCGGCGACAAAATCGCCAAAACCTTATTCCCAGTTGGTGAGCTTGAAAAGCCAGTGGTACGTCGAATCGCAGAAGAGCATGACCTAGCGACGGCTAAAAAGAAAGATTCTACAGGTATTTGCTTCATTGGTGAGCGCCGTTTTAAAGACTTCTTACAGCAATATTTGCCTGCGCAAAAAGGCGAGATACTCACTGATGATAATAAAGTCATCGGTACGCATGATGGTCTCATGTACTACACATTAGGGCAGCGCGGCGGTATTGGTATTGGCGGCGTTAAAGACCGTCCCGAGGAGCCGTGGTTTGTATTGGCAAAAGACTTAGAGAAAAATCGTTTAATCGTCGGTCAAGGGCATGAACATCCAATGCTAATGAGCAACGAGCTAAAAGCCTATAAGCTCGATTGGATTGATGGTTTACCTCCTGCGGATGTGTTTAGCGACGAAGGCTTAGCCTGTATGGAGAAGTCTCGCTATCGCCAGCCTGATCAAGCGTGCCGCGTGTTTGCGACCAATGCTGATGGCAGTGAGGTTCGAGTGGTATTTGATGAGCCGCAGCGCGCTGTCACCCCTGGTCAGTCAGCGGTATTTTATATCGATGAGGTATGCTTAGGCGGCGGTGTGATTGAATCTATTGATGCGCCATGCGGTTTTTAGATAGCGTTTAATTTTTGACAAGCGGCAGTAGCAACCGTTACTGCTCCGCTTGTCATGTCGTCCGTTCGCGTTTGGATTATGATCCTCAATCGTTTTTGACTCCTCTCTCTATTCAGTTTCTCCCAAATCTATTGACGTTGATATCTGCCTTTGACGTACTATTAATTCGTGGGAAATATCGCTGACACTCCTTTTTTGCATCGGTTTTTGCTATAATTGCGCCACCAAAATTTACTGCTGTCGTAAGCAGTCATTCACTTTCTGTTCACTCAAAGGCGATACCATGACCCCACTTACCGCACTCTCCCCAATTGATGGTCGTTATGCCAGCAAAGCTGACAGCTTGCGTCCATACTTATCTGAATTTGGTCTAATCAAAGCTCGCGTAACCGTTGAGGTTCGTTGGTTGCAGTCTTTGGCTGATAATAGCGCGATTGGTGAGTTAGCAGCATTTGATAACGAGAACAATGCGTTTTTGGATAGTATTGTCGATGACTTTAGCGAGGCCGATGCCCAAGCGATCAAAGACATCGAAGCGACGACCAATCATGATGTAAAAGCGGTTGAGTACTTTATCAAAGATAAGTTTCGCGGCAATCAGCAGTTAGAGGACAGCCTAGAGTTCATCCATTTTGCTTGTACCAGTGAAGATATTAACAATTTGTCTTATGCGCTTATGCTCAAAGACAGCCGCGAGCTAGTCGTTGCCAAAATGCAGCAAGTGACTGATAGCATCGTTGACTTAGCGATTGCGCATGCCGATCAGCCAATGCTATCACGTACACATGGTCAGACAGCCAGTCCAACGACATTGGGTAAAGAGATGGCAAACGTGGCTTACCGCCTTGCTCGTCAAATCAAGCAAATCAATCAAGTAGAGTTATTGGGTAAAATCAATGGCGCCGTTGGTAACTACAATGCACATTTTTCAGCATACCCTGATGTTGACTGGCAGACTCATGCCGAAGTCTTTATCAGTCAGCGTCTAGAGTTAACCTTTAACCCCTATACGACTCAGATTGAGCCGCACGATTATATCGCCGAATTGTTTGATGCTGTTAAGCGTTTCAATACCATCTTGATCGATTTTAACCGTGATATTTGGCAATATATTAGCTTAGGCTATTTCAAACAACGCCTAAAAGATGGTGAAGTGGGTTCATCTACCATGCCGCACAAGGTCAATCCGATTGACTTCGAAAACTCCGAAGGTAACTTAGGCGTTGCCAATGCGATGCTGGCACACTTGGGTGAGAAGCTACCCATTTCACGCATGCAGCGCGATCTATCGGACTCAACCGTACTGCGTAACATCGGCGTGGGCCTTGCTCAAAGTATGATTGCTTTTGATGCGTGCCTAAAAGGGGTGGGCAAACTTGAACTAAACGAGCAGCGTTTGAATGATGATTTGAACCAAGCACAAGAAGTTTTGGCAGAACCCATTCAAACCGTTATGCGCCGCTACCGTGTAGAAAACCCATACGAGAAGCTCAAAGCGTTGACTCGTGGTAATGCCATGACTCGCGAAGCGATGCTGACATTTGTAGAAAGCGATGAGCTTTCATCGGTCAGTGAGGCTGATAAAGAACGTCTGCGCGCATTAACGCCTGCAACTTATACGGGTAATGCCGCTGAGCAAGCACGTGCGATTAAGGATTGGATTGCCAAACTATAAAGTTTGCTAAGGTGAATTGAATACCTTAAAGCAATAGAGATAAGGCACAATTGCCTCATCTCTATTTGTTCAAACTGGCTATACATTCGCCTAAGTCTATAAAAAAACAACCTTACTTTGCATGCTATGATGATCTTAAAAACTCATAGGTGATAAGTAAGGTTTTATTTTTTATCCTTTTTATTATCATCATCATCACTGTCACCCGGTATGATGGCTTTACCAACAGCGACAGTGCCTTTGACCACACCTTTAGTGGTTTTGTAGGCGATTTTGGCAGGCACGGTGACGATTTTATGGACACAAGCTTGCAAGAAAAACACACTGGCAATAATGACAACAAAATGTAATTTTTTCATAACTTTCCTACGATTCGATGGCTGCTCTGACGATGATCATCAGATAGGTGGTAATCATAAACTATTAATCCCTTCCTATAAAGCACCCCTTACCATCAATCTCATACGTATTTAAAATATGGATTTGCCCATGACCTCTATTCCTCTTTGTCTACCCGACTCTATTACGCCTGAGCAGTTTTTGGCTGAATACTGGCAAAAAAAGCCCCTACTCATCAAACAAGGTCTGCCGCAGCTGATTGATATGTTTGAGCCCGATGACATGATTGGGCTTGCGCTTGAAGAAGACGCTAGCGCACGACTGCTCACCCAAGCAGCGGTTAAAACAGCACATAAAGCACAGTGGCAACTCAAAAAAAGTCCACTGAGCGAGACTGATTTTGAGAACCTACCAGAACAATGGACCGTACTGGTGCAAAACCTAGAGCAATGGTCACCAGAGCTGGGTCAGTTGTGGCAAGCGTTTGACTTTATCCCCCAGTGGCAGCGTGATGACATTATGGCCTCTTACGCGCCTAAAGGCGGCTCGGTCGGCAAGCACTATGATGATTATGATGTGTTTTTGGCGCAAGGCTATGGCTCTCGCCGTTGGCAGCTAGGTAAATACTGTGATAAGAATACGGAGTTTGTCGCAGATGAGCCGATAAGACTGTTTGATGATATGGGCGACATCATCTTTGATGAGATATTAGAAGTGGGTGACGTGCTTTATGTGCCGCCCAAGCTGTCCCATTTTGGGGTGGCGCAAAACGACTGCCTTACTTTCTCCTTTGGCTGTCGCCGCCCAAACTTGATGCAAGTCATCGATAGCTTGGCAGATATTGCAACCAATGACAGCCAGTTATTTATCCCTATGCTACTGCCGCAAGCGCTACAAGCATCAGGCGAATTACAAGCAGACAGTATTGCTGCTATCAAAGCGCAATTGCTAGAGATGCTACAATCTGAGCGCGGTGATGATATGATTCGCCAAGCAGTCTCTGAGGTGGTGAGTAAGCGCCAATACGATGCGCTGATGCCAGAGGAAACACTGGACACTGATGAGCTTGTACAAGCCTTGTCTGAAGGTGCGCTATTGCAAGCGGACTATAGCAATCGTTTGCTCTATACTCAAACCCATGATGGCATCACGCTATATGCCAACGGACAGCGTATCGATGGGCTTGATGAAGTCGCTATCGCATTATTAATGCGCTTGGCTGATGGTGAATCATTGAGATATGATGATGTGGCAGACGTTGCAGCTGACGACTTAAGCGAATGGTTAGAAAATGGTTGGATATGGGTCAATATGACTGAATAAAACATAATCATCAAATTTTAGCTGAATAATGCACAATAAAAAAACCGCTATCTGATCATAAATCAGGTAGCGGTTTTTTTATTGTGCATTACGGCTTAATACCTACCGCAATACAAACACCGCTTAGCCTTTATCATTATAAAAGCTAAGCGGATCGACAATAAGAACAGTTACTCTGTGCCAAGCTCAAGCAAGCTAGCATTACCACCAATCGCTGTGGTGTTGATGGTCTTGACACGCTCGGTGACAAAACGATGGAGATAATCAGGTGTTAGCATCTCAGACAGTCCTTCCATATCAGTGACACTGATGACTTGAGTCAAAATACCATCTGTCTTTGCAAGCTCTTGACTGATAACTTGTACTTCACTACGACTGCCAGAAACGGCCACCTGAGCAAGACGATCAATGTACAAAAGCGTGATGGTTTGCGAGTCATTAGCCACACTCAATACATCTTCGCTAATACCCGTATCGTACAGGATTTTAGCGGCTTCATTGCACATCTCATCTTGGCTTGGGCAATGCAGTATGACTTCATTACCAGTCAATAATGCAGCCACAAGCTGACCTAGTACGGCCATTGCTCTGGTTGATTCGCTACCAACGACCATCGTTTTGCCGCGACCAGTGACGTACAAGTCGTTTGACTCACCTGTCGCACCAGTCATACGATGCGTCTCATCTAAGCTTGGCGCCTCGCTCAATAGATGATTGAATAAACGCTTTGCTTTATTTGCATCACCAGTCAACAAAGACAGCTTTGGAATAGCTGCTTGCAGATACGTTGCGCGGTTAACTGCGCCAAGTAGTCGCCAAGATTCACAAACCTGGGCATGATTTTTTTTGAATTCAGTCGCCATGTTGCTACTCCTTATGCGATTTCTGTTTGAGTGGTTGTTTGGGTAGTGCTGTTTGTTTGACTGCTTGTTGATGCTGATTCAAGCTGCATCAGACGTGCAACATAGTGCGGGCCACCTGCTTTCGGGCCAGTACCAGACAGACCACAACCACCAAATGGTTGAACATTCACAACCGCGCCGATTTGGTTACGGTTGATATAAGTGTTGCCTACAAAAGCACGGCGCTCGATATGCTCAACAGTTTTTTCGATACGGCTATGAATACCCATCGTCAAACCAAAGCCTGTGTTGTTGATAGCGTCAATCAGCTTATTCAGATCACGTGCTTGATAGCGCAATACGTGCAGGATTGGACCAAAGTGCTCACCACCAATCACATCAATACTGCTTACCTCGATTGCGGTTGGCAATACAAAGGTAGACTTCTCTTGGCTGACAACCGAGCTTGCACTCATTGGGGTTTGAGCCAAAATAGTCGCCGTAGGCTCAGCGTCCATACGGGCGATATGCGCCTCTAAACCATTTTTGGCATCAGCATCAATCACAGGACCCACATCTGTAGCTGCGTATAGCGGGTTGCCAACAGACAGCTCAGCCATATTACCTTGTAACAGCTCAATCAAATCATCCGCCATCTCATCTTGCACGCACAATATACGACAAGCTGAACAACGCTGACCTGCTGAACCAAAAGCCGACAATACCGCATCTCGAACAACTTGCTCTGGCAACGCTGTTGAGTCAACAATCATGGCATTTTGACCGCCAGTTTCAGCGATAAAGACAGGTAGCTCACCACTCGCTTGTGCATGATCATTCAAGCTTTGATTGATACGCTGAGCAGTTTGGGTTGAGCCAGTAAATATCACACCTGCTATGTTATCAGCAGCCGTTAGCGCTCCGCCCACATCACCGGCACCTGTCACCAATTGTAGTGCTTCTGCTGGTACACCCGCTTGATACATGAGTTGCGCACCAAAATGAGCAATCAAGCTGGTTTGTTCAGCAGGCTTGGCCACAACAGTGTTACCTGCTGCTAGCGCCGCCACGATCTGGCCAGTATAAATAGCTAGTGGGAAATTCCAAGGGCTGATACAGACAAAGGTGCCACGTGGTTTATAAACTTGACGCGATTGCTTACCCGACAGATCTGTAAACTCATGCACCACATCGTCTAGGCGCTCTGCTTCATCAGCATAAAAACGACAGAAATCGACCGCTTCTTTGATCTCATCGATGCTGTCTTGCATGGTCTTACCAGCTTCGACTTGGCACAATGCCATCAGCTCAGCATAGTTCTCTTCAAATAGCTCAGCGATTTTACGCAGTATTGCCGCACGCTTGGTCACGGCTACGTTTTGCCACATGCTTTGACCCGCTACAGCCACATCAATCGCTTGGCGCGCCAACGCTGCATTGGCATATTTGACTTCGCCCGCGCTCACGTCATGATTCCAAGGCGCACGTACAGGCTGCGCATCAAGTTGATAAGTGACGCCATCTACTTCATAGTCAGTGACCGCTTTGCCATTGATGATGGGTGTCGCTGACCAAGTCTTGTTCAAATGACTATCAATAGCGGCTTTGAACGGTAGCCATTGTGACTCTACAAATATGTTGGGGCCAAAACTTGCACGGCGCGAACCATAAATTTCTAATGGTAGCGGGATGTCTGGATTGTGCAATGTTGGATTAGCCAATAACTTGTCATACGGATGTACCGTCAGTTTTTCAATCGGATATGACTTGTCTAGTAACTGGTGGACAAATGAGCTGTTCGCACCGTTCTCTAACAAGCGACGTACCAAATATGGTAGCAAGTCTTTGTGTGCGCCCACTGGAGCATAGATACGTACAGGAATCTCATACGCTTGCAGAATATGGTCATAAAGTGCATCACCCATACCATGCAGACGCTGGAACTCAAACTCTTTATGCTGACTCATGGTCATGATTGAAGAAAGCGTGTGCGCATTATGCGTTGCAAACTGTGGCCAGATAAGACCGCGCAGATGATCTGACAACAAAAAGCGTGCACAAGCAAGATACGCGGTATCTGTACCTTCTTTACGCGTCCAAACAGGATAGCCTGACAGACCTTTTTGCTGCGCAAGTTTGATCTCAGTATCCCAATAAGCGCCTTTTACCAGACGTACTGGAATGCGGTCGCCTACTTCAGTTGATATACGAGCAAGCCAGGCCAATACAGCGATAGCACGCTTAGAGTACCCTTGTACAACGATACCCAAACCATCCCAGCCAGCAGTCGCGTTGTCACGATACAATGATTCAAACAGTTTTAGAGAAATCTCAAGGCGATCTGCTTCTTCAGCATCGATACTGATATCGACATTGACTTCGCGCGCAGCTTCAATAAGCAGTAGGCAACGCTGACGCAATAGACCCATAACTTGCGCTTCTTGTGTGGCTTCATAGCGAGGATGCAGCGCAGACAGCTTAATAGAGACTGATGGCTTTGGCATACCTTCTTTGACTTTGACATTAGCCGTGGCTCTGATCGCATGCAGATAGTCGTTGAAGTATTTTTCTGCATCTCGATGCGTGATAGCCGCTTCACCTAACATATCAAACGAATAGGTATAGCCTCTATTACGATATGGCTGGCTGTTTTTATTGGCATCTTCAATGGTCTCACCCAATACAAACTGGTGGCCCATGATGCGCATGGCTTTTTGCATCGCACCGCGAATGACAGGCTCTCCCATCTTTTTGGTCATACGATCCAAGAAACCTGAGGCAGTGGTACTGCTATCGATACTGACCACACGGCCTGTCATCATCATGCCCCATGTTGAGGCGTTGACCATGAAGCCATTGTCGTTCTTGATGTGTTTTTTCCAATCCGCCACACTCATTTTATCGTGAATAAGTGCATCAGCCGTATAGTTATCTGGCACACGAATCAATGCCTCTGCTAGGCTCATCAGCAAGATACCTTCTTGGGTATCAAGACTATATTCTAACAATAAAGAGTCAACCATCTTGACGGCTTTACCATCATTGCGCACATGCTCAACCAGCTTGCGTGTCTGCTCAGCGGCAGCATCACGCTCCTCTGCACTAGGCTTAGCAAGGGGCAATAAGTCAGACAACCAACGCTGCTCATCAACGCTATACAATGGCGAGATACGCTTGTGTAGCTCATCTGCTGATTGGGCAAGGTACTCAGGCGACAGCAAATCAACAGGATTGAACAAAATCGGCTCTTTCGGGGTAAACTGATCTACTGGGTTCATAACAACTCCATAACTATCGTTTAAAAACCATAATAAATGGTGCTTTAGGAAGTCTGATCGTCCTGTATAACTGCTCGTAACCGCTATCAAAAATAGAGGTTATTGACGGATATTCACAGCAATAATCAAAAGACCAAACGGCGCCATCACAAAACTAGAAAATCCAGCACATGCTGGAGACGGTTAAGTAGGTCGTTCGACTGTTAAACGGGCTACGTTAACAATACAAAGGCAACAACGAAAAATTAAGCGGCATTAGTGCCTTCTTCTTGTTAGTAGTGAAAGGAGTGTGATGGACAAATATCGCTTTACGGAAAGCAAATAACTGACTGAAACAAACAATCATCTGTCATCTGTCATCTAAAATGTGCTAATTCACTGTAAGAAAAACCTCTACGGCGTTGATTGAGGTGATGCGCTTAACGGGGGTATAATATCACGAAAAAAAAATTCAAACTAACGATTTTTTTATTTTCTCAAAAAAAATTTGTTTTTAAATAACAAGCACTTACCGCCACTTTGTTCATCATGACGCTTTGGTTATATTTTTTAGTTTACTATTGCTGATTAATTGTTACCAAAAGTTTGATGCCCTATTCTCAAATTCTTGGGCACTGGTAAGCCAATATAGCGTCCAAATAAAAACCCTCTTTATCAGCCGATGATAAAGAGGGTTTGAGGATTAGAAACGACTGCTCACGCATTGTGGCTTATAAGAAGATGATTTTGCCTAATAGTATCAGTGTTAAAATCCATACCGCGATACTGATATCAGCAAACTTACCAGAGATCGCTTTGACCGCCGTAAAGGTAATGAAACCAAGCGCAATACCATCAGCAATAGAGTATGTCAGCGGTGTAAATAGCAATACCACTACAACAGGAGCCGCTTCTGTTAAGTCGCTCCAGTCGATGTCTTTTAGGGTGCCCATCATCAGTACGGCAACATAGAAAATAGCACCCGCCGTCGCGTACGCTGGGATCATACCTGCCAATGGTGAAAAGAAAATACTTAATAAAAATAGCACACCAACGGTGACTGCCATCAATCCTGTACGGCCGCCTGAGGCAATACCAGAGATACTTTCGATATAACTGGTCGTTGAAGAAGTACCAAGTAAAGAGCCTGCGACGGTTGCTGTTGAATCTGCCAATAGCGCTTTGCCCATGTTGGGAATGTTGCCATCTTTATCAGTCAATTTGGCTTGGCTAGTGGTTGCAATGAGCGTGCCTGCGGTATCAAACAAATCGACAAACAAGAAGGCAAAAATCACACTGATCATACCCACATCGAACGCGCCTGCAATATCAAGCTGCATGAGCGTCGGTGCCACTGACGGCGGAGCAGAGATGATACCGGTAAACTGTGTATAGCCCATCAGCAGGCTAATTAGAGCAACCAGCAAAATACCAATGGTTACTGCGCCTGGTACTCTTTTATAAGATAGACCGATAATAACCACAAAACCCAACGAAGCCAATACAGGGCCAAATGACGTCATATCACCAAGAGCTACCAAAGTGGCATCGTGATTGACAATAATGCCTGCACTTTGCAAAGCAATAAACGCTAAGAATGCCCCGATACCAGCGACTACCCCATTTTTGAGTGAGTTTGGAATGGCATTAATAATCGCTTCACGAATCTTAAAAAGACTCAATAGCACAAAGACACAACCCGACAAGAACACGGCACCTAGCGCTGTCTGCCATGCATACCCCATTCCTAGGACAACCCCATAGGTAAAGAATGCATTTAGTCCCATACCAGGTGCTAATGCAACGGGTAGTCGAGCATAAATACCCATGATAAAACAACCGACTGCTGCGGCCACACAGGTTGCAACAAACACAGCCCCTTTGTCCATGCCTGCATCGGCCAAAACATTAGGGTTGACAAAGATGATATAAGCCATCGTCAAAAACGTGGTTATACCAGCGACGATTTCTGTTTTGATCGTGGTATTGTCACCATTAATCCCAAAATAGCGTTCAATTGCATTCATAAGTGTCGCCCCCGACTGGCTAATAAAAAGTCACCACTACCCAAAATTAAACATGACTTCAGCAAAAATGGCGCTGCCGCAGTAAGAATAATGTAGTAACAAAGCGTAACATATTAGACGACTTATCTTACAAACTCAATCGCTGATAATGTCTAATTCGTCCAAAATCTCAATTCTAAGCATGTCCTATATAAAAGGTAAAAGTCTATACAAATCCTCTTGTTGCCTTCTTATTGTAGATACCTCTACCTCTAACAAGTCGTTGACTTGCTGGTATCGTATTGAGATATTTAGTATTTAAGACATCCACTCTTTATTTGGTTAACACATTAATAATGACGTTTGTTTCATTTAGAAGTAAACTAACAGGTCATTATGTTGATGTCCCAGTGGTTGAGCGGGGTCTCAAATGTCCCAGTGGTTGAGCGGGGTCTCAAATGGTCTCTAACTAAACCAGACTGTTAAGATCCGTACTGCGCTTAGGATTCAGCGATAAAATATGCATATTATTTTTTTGGGGTTCGTTTGGTTTAGATGATTTTACTTAGACCAGCTGTTTTCAATTATCCGTGAGTCCATTACATGCCTGAATCATTAAATATTATTGATCTTATTACTCAAGCCAGTCTATTGGTGCAGATTGTGATGGCACTATTGCTATTGGCTTCCCTATTTAGTTGGGTCATTATCTTTCGCATGAGTGCACGGCTCAGTACTGCCAAAAACTTTGATCAACAGTTTGAGACTTGGTTTTGGTCAGGCGAGGATTTAGCAAAGCTATATCAAGGCGTACAAGGCTCACCTGATCGCCAAGGACTTGAGCAGATTTTTTATGTGGGCTTTTCAGAATACTTGAGAATGCACAAGAAGCGCCAACCAAAAGACGACATCATTGATGGGGTTGAGCGCAAGCTGCGTGTCGGTTTGGGACGCCAGCAGCAATTACTAGAGTCAGGCTTGACCACGCTTGCAAGTGTCGGTTCAGTTGCGCCTTATATTGGGCTATTTGGAACCGTTTGGGGCATTATGAATGCGTTTTTGGGCCTGTCACAGACAGAGCAAGCCACTCTTGCCTCTGTCGCGCCTGGTATTGCTGAGGCATTGATTGCAACAGCCATGGGGTTGTTTGCCGCCATTCCTGCTGTCCTTGCGTACAATCATTTTACGGCAAAATCGAGTCTTCTATATGATTCGCGGGCACTCTTCTGTGATGAGATGACAGGCATGCTACAACGTGAAACCAGCGTACAAGCGCAAGCGCCTACCGCTAGAGACACTCAAGTGAATACCACTCAGGTGAACAGGTTATGAAACCAAACCCCTATCGCCGTGAGAAAAAGGCACTCAACGCAGAGATGAACGTCGTTCCTTATATCGATGTCATGCTGGTGTTATTGGTGATTTTTATGGTGACAGCCCCTATGCTGATTACAGGGGTTGATGTTGATCTACCAAAAGAGCAAACCAATACCATGAGCCAAAGCCAGCTACCCGTTATCGTCTCATTGACTGATAGCGGAGAGATTTTCATTAGTTATGAAAACAATATCGACCTGCCTATTAGTGAGCCTGAACTGATCACTACTTTATCCAATTTGCAATCTCAAAGCGACAACGCCAATACCGAGCCGTTGCAAGTGATGATCAACGCCGATCAAAACAATCAGTACGGTGCCATCATGGCACTAATGGCAACTTTGCAGCAGGCAGGTATCGAAAAAGTAGGATTATTGACTGGTGCGCCTCTACCCACTCCTACGCTGCAATAAATGCCTTCCATTTGAAATGTTGTATTCAAGCCATCAGCCCAATCAATTTCATTCATGAGTAACCCTATCATGCCCAATGCGCCTGCCGTCTATGTCCCTACCGAACCTGAAGGTAACGGATTAGCGTTGCCTACGCTGCTCAGCTTGCTCACACATGGCATCATCATTGGCATACTGATTTATAATTATCAGTCCACTGAGATTGAGACCACAGGTAGTATCGAAACCGTCATGGTCTCCCCTGAGCAGCTCGCTGAAATGCAAGGGCAGATATTGGCCAATCGGGCAGCAGCCAGTGCCATGCAAACGGACAGCAGCACCAGCGATTCAGCCAGTAGCGCTCAACAAGAAACCTCAAGTAGTAGTAGCTCAAGCGCTCAAAGCTCAAACCAGCCAAGCTCTCAGCGTGTTCCTGTTTTTACGCGTTCTGACGAGCCTGCCAGTCAGCCCATGCTGATGAGTCAAGAGCATCATCAGCGCTTGCGTGCACAGAACCAAGAGTATGAGCGCCAAATGGCTGAGTGGGCAGCAGAGATAGATGAGTCAGCAATACAAGAGCTGGATCAAGTTGAACAAGACAAGCGAGAACAGCTGATCGAAGAGCAAAAACAGCTGAGAGATTTTCGTCAAAAACAAAATAACCCACCCAAGATCAGACGCCCAACTGCCACCGATCGTAATATAGAGATTGACACAGGCGGCGCGGGCAATGCAGGCCGAACTTTTAGCCTATCAGATGGTCAATCAACCATTTCGGGCGATACGTCCACCTCCAGCCCTTCTACAGGTAGCAGCCGCTCTGCCTCTGGTGGTAGTCGCGGTGCTAGCAACAGTGAGATTATCAACCTAATCAGACGTAACTACACACCGCCTACTGCAGCAAAAGGCTCAACCCAGCGTGCTACCTTAACCATCACTGTCAATGCCAACGGCAACGTGGTCAATGTCACCGCATCTGGGCCTGATAGCGTCGTCAATGAAGCGGCTAAGCAAGCGGTGCTCAGCACAGGTAGCCTACCGATTGACACTGATGACCCTAAATATCCCACCTTTACGATACAGTTTAGAGGGAGTAATTAAGCAGTTGCTAGCGCCTTGTATTGTTGGTAACGTGACGTTAAGCGATTTTATCGCCTCAGTTTTTCATCCAAATGCCTGCTTCATCGACTATAACAATGATTATCACCTTAATTTTAGGAGCTCCATTGACTCATGCATACTCACAAAAAACGACTCGCCTCCTTACTTGCTAGCACCTCATTAATGCTAGTCTCTGCCTCCACAGTAGCAGCGCCTGTGGTGTTAGAGCTGGACTATGATATTCCTGTTCAGCAAAACCAAGTTGCGTTTGTACCTTTTGCAGGCGACTCTGTCATGTCTCCTGTTATTTTAAATGATTTGAGCAATACAGAGCTAAAAGTCACCAGCCAAAATCTGCCACAGCAGCCGCGCAGTAGTAGCGAGCTGGCTGGTACATTGCCAGTATGGCAAAGCATGGGCATACCCTATCTAGTCGTCGGTAGTACGCATAGCAACCGCGGCAAAATTACCACCGACTATGAGGTCATCGACGTCAAATCTGGTCGCGTGATAAAGGGCAAGCAAAGCCTCACCGCTGATAACAATAGAGAGAGCATGCGCTACGCGGCTCATGTCATTGCAGATAAGATCTATGAGCTGATTACTGGTATTCCAGGAGATTTCTCAGGACGTATTGCTTATATAGAAGAGAGCGGCACAGGTAAGCAAAAAGTCTCTCGTCTAAAAGTGATGGATGCTGATGGTGAAAACGCCAAAACCATCACTGAGGTAGCAGGGTCTATCTTCTCACCAGCATGGTCACCTGACGGCAATCGCATTGCCTACTCGGTACAACGTGAAAAATCCTACCCTGTTATCTACGTACAAAACGTCAATGGCGGCGGCGCCAGTGTGCTAACGCCTTTTTCTGGTAGTAACTTGAGTCCGTCATTCTCTCCTGATGGCAGCAAAATCCTATTTTCTAGTAGCTTTGAGGGTAGCGCCGATATCTATGAGATAAGCGCCAGTGGCGGTACGCCTAGACGCCTCACTAATTTGCCAAGCAGTGAGGTGCAGCCAAGCTACGCTCCTGATGGCAAGTCATTTGTATTTGTCAGTGACAAAACTGGATTCAATAAACCACAAGTTTATCGTTATGAGTTTGGCTCAGGACGCACCACCAAAGTATCTAATGGTGGCTATGCAACCAGTCCGCAGTTTAGCAGCGACGGAACACAAATCGCCTTTTTAAGTGGACGCTCAGCCGCGATTATGAATAGCAATGGTGCGGTGACGACCAACCTTGGTAATACGGGTATCGATGAAGCCCCAAGCTTCTCACCCAATGGCAAGCGCGTGGTCTATGCGTCAACCCAAGGCGGCAAAGGTGTACTAACGATTAAATCATTGAATGGTGGCGAAGCGTTCGGTAAATCAGGACAAGGCATCATCCGCTCACCCGTATGGTCATCAAGTCCAAAGTAATTTAGGCAGCTTAGGCAACTGAATCACAACGTTAGAATTTACTCATACAAAAAGCCTCAATCATATTCATTATGATTAAGGCTTTTTTGTGTCATAAGCTGCTAGAAGAAAAGTGATAAAGCCTACTGTTAGTAAAACCTGCCCGCCGTCTTATGCACTCTTCTTAGGCACCCTTCATTCGAACTCATTTTTATTTTTTATTAGGGCGTGTTGAACATTCGCAAATAGGCACTGCTGATCGCTAAAATTGTT
>NZ_JAKDJE010000117.1 GCF_030454045.1 Psychrobacter sp.
TAGGTCTTTTTTTCACCTTGCATTTGGTATTGCACTTCATGTGTTAATCTAAGAAAATAAAAAATAACTGGGCACAAAAAAACACCTCAACGTCCTAAGACCATTGAGGTGTTTTATTTGTTGCGATTGAAACGGGTTTGACTATCTCTCCGATAAAAACCAAAGACGGTTTACCCTCGTTGAACAATCACTCACAAAAATTATAGCGATGCCAAGGCTTCGTTGAATAGTGCGCTTGGACGCATGGCTTTTTTCGCAAGCTCCTCATCGGCGTAGTAGTAGCCTTTGATATCGACTGGCTTACCTTGAGCGTCGTTGAACTCTTTGACAATTGCGTCTTCGTTTTCTGTAAGCTTTTGCGCCAATGGCGTGAACTGTGCTTTTAACTCGCTATCTTGATCCTGCGCCGCCAGCTCTTCAGCCCAATATTTGGCCAGATAGAAATGGCTGCCACGGTTGTCAAGCTCACCAGTTTTACGTGATGGTGATTTGTCATTCAGCAGCAGTTTTTCGGTCGCGGTATCGAGCGTATCGGCCAATACTTGAGCTTTAGCATTGTTGTCGTTGCTGGCCAAATGCTCCAAAGAGACGTTCAAGGCCAAGAACTCACCAAGTGAATCCCAACGTAGATGGTTTTCTTCGGTGAGCTGCTCAACATGCTTTGGTGCAGAACCACCTGCACCCGTCTCAAACAAACCGCCGCCTTTCATGAGTGGCACAACCGATAGCATCTTAGCACTGGTACCAAGCTCTAGGATTGGGAACAAGTCAGTGAGGTAATCACGTAAGATGTTACCAGTCGCAGAGATAGTATCGAGGCCACGAGCGACACGCTCTAGGGTATAACGCATGGCGCGAACCTGAGACATGATTTCGATGTGTAAACCGTCAGTATCATGATCTTTTAGATACATTTTAACTTTCTTGATGAGCTCGTTCTCATGTGGACGGTATGGGTCGAGCCAAAAGATAACAGGCGTATTTGATTCACGGGCACGGCGTACAGCAAGCTTGACCCAGTCTTGGATAGGCTCATCTTTAACCTGACACATGCGCCAGATATCGCCTTTTTCAACGCGTTTTTCGAGCAAGACTTCGTCGGTCTCAACGTCGACGATACGAGCAATACCAGCATCGCTAGATTCAAAGGTCTTGTCATGCGAGCCGTATTCTTCTGCTTTTTGTGCCATTAGGCCGACATTTGGTACGGTACCCATGGTCGTTGGATCAAAGTTGCCATGCCATTTGCAGAAGTTAATCATTTCTTGGTAAATACGAGCAAAGGTAGACTCTGGCATGACGGCTTTACAGTCATACATTTTGCCATCAGCGCCCCACATTTTACCGCCTGAACGAATCATCGCTGGCATAGAGGCATCAACGATGACATCACTTGGTGAATGGAAGTTGGTGATACCTTTGGCCGAGTCAACCATGGCCAGACGTGGGCGATGCTCCTGACAAGCATGTAGGTCGCGCTCAATTTCTTCACGCGTTGAAGTTGGCAAAGTAGCAATCTTGTCGTATAAATCTGCCATACCGTTGTTGACGTTGATGCCAAGTTCATCAAAGAGTTCGCCATGCTTTTCAAACGCTTCTTTGTAGTAAATGCGAACCGCATGACCAAACACGATGGGGTGTGAGACTTTCATCATGGTGGCTTTGACGTGTAGTGAGAACAAGATACCCGCTTCGCGGCAATCTTCCATTTCACGCTCATAGAATTCAAGCAAGGCTTTTTTGCTCATGACCATCAAATCGATGACTTCTTTGTCTAGTAGATCGATTTTAGGTTTCAATACTTTTTTGGTGCCGTCGTCTAGCAATAGCTCCATGCGAACCGTGCGCGCCTTATCTAGGGTCATAGATTGCTCGCCATCATAGAAGTCGCCGCCATGCATGTGTGATACATGTGTGCTTGACCATTGCTTCCATTCACCCATTGAATGTGGATGCTTGCGTGCATAGTTTTTAACGGCTTTTGGTGCGCGGCGGTCTGAGTTACCTTCACGTAGTACTGGGTTCACAGCACTGCCTAAGCTCTTACCATAGCGCTTACGTAGCTCTTTTTCTTCATCCGTTTGTGGATCATCTGGAAAGTCAGGGATGGCATAGCCTTTACCTTGCAGCTCTTTGATGGCTGCTTTGAGCTGCTGTACAGAGGCACTGATATTTGGCAGTTTGATGATGTTGGTGTTGGGGTCTTGAGTCAGGCGACCAAGCTCAGCTAGGTTGTCAGGAACACGTTGCTCTTCGGTCAAGTATTCAGGAAATTCAGCCAATATACGTGCCGCAACAGAGATGTCACTGGTCTCAACCTCAATACCTGCGGTCTTAGTGAACGCTTCTACAATAGGTAAAAAAGATAGTGTCGCAAGCGCAGGGGCTTCGTCAGTTTTTGTATAAATAATTTTTGACATTTTATTTGAATCTTCCTTTAGTTGTCGTTAATAATAAAGCTCGAATATAATGTTGAATATGGGTCAATGATACTATGCAATGCTCAATGATATCGTTCGAACAAGTACGTCGTATGTAGCTGCTTAGCAATATTTAAGTTAGAGATATTCAAGTTTGATAAAACATTTTCTTTTACTGATGTTCACTACAAGGGCGTTCTCAGATGGCACGTTGACTGCCCCGTAAAACTGCCAAACAGCAAGTAGCTGACAGTATATTATAATAAATCCACTATAAATTCGATAGGATGTCAATCACGTACCATGAACTAAGTATACTGTCTTCACTCATACCCTAGGGTTATAAATTATACTAAGCTAACAACGCCCTTATTCTAGCAGTCATCGGCTTCGATATCATCTTTTCAATAATATGGACGGTGTTTTATTGACCTTCATATTATTCTTGAGAAGACATAAGCATAATCCTAAAAACCACCAATGTCACGATTGGTGGTTTTTTATTGCGTCTCAAAAAACTTTGCAAATTGTGACAGCAAAACCGCAAAAATTTGCTAGGCTAGGTCATCAACAGATTGGTTATCGATAAATATATAGCGATTATAAGAGTGACGGTGAGTATGAGTTTAGAGTATGCGCTGATGAATGATACTAGCTGGCAGAGCCAGACCGATTGGCAAATGCCAGACACGCCTTTTATGTCATTTGCTTTTTGGCAGGCGCTTGCCGATACGGGCGCGATTGGCGAGCAGGCAGGGTGGCTACCGATATTTATTTTGGTGCACCGTGTCAATGATGATACTAAGGATGCCGCTCTGCAGCCTGTTGCGGTAATGCCAGTCTTTATAAAAGGCCATCATCGCGGTGAGTTCGTATTTGACCATTCATGGGCAGAGGCGTATGCGCGCTATGGTCTCGACTATTATCCAAGATTGGTCACCAGTGTGCCATATACACCGATTACCGGTCAGCGTCTTTGGCTGGCAAAAGGCGAGCGCTTAAATGAGGATATCTTCAAAACGGCCATCGCGGGTATCGATGATATCGCTCAGCAAGTCGGCGCCTCAAGCTGGCATGGGCTATTTGTGACGCCTAATCTAGCCTCTATTGCGACCACGTCTATGCCGACCGAAATTGATATAGAGCGTGCGCTAGCAGCACAAGAGCGCGGCGTAGAATCCGCGCCGATTGCGATACCGATATTCGAGCGTCAAGGCTGTCAGTTCTTATGGCAAAACAAAGACCTGCTCAATGACAGTCAGCCCTTTGCAGACTTTGATGCGTTTTTGATGACGTTAAAAGCCAAAAAGCGTAAGACTATTCGTGCGGAGCGTCGTAAAGTGGCTGAGCAAGGTATCATCTGCCAGCGAAAATGCGGCGATGCTATCAGCGATGCAGACTGGAAGGCTTTTTATCACTGTTACGTGATGACTTATGCGGTACGCGGACAGCAGCCTTATCTGACGATAGACTTTTTTATGGCATTGGCAGCGAGTATGTCTGAACATATTATGCTCGCGCAAGCGTTAGACGCGCAGGGTGAGATTATTGCCAGTAGCTTGTTCTTATATGACAGACCTGATAGTAATAGCGACAACGACGACAGTGTTGATGGCGATGTTAATAATGATGTTGATAATAGTGCGACTTTGTACGGTCGATACTGGGGCGCGCTTGGTGAGTATGACAGCTTGCATTTTGAGCTGTGTTATTACCAAGGTATTGAATTTGCTATTGAACAGAGGCTAATGTCCTTTGATCCGGGTACGCAAGGGGAGCATAAGCTGGTTCGTGGATTTATCCCAACGACCACGCACTCGCTTCACCGTATTTATGACCCGCGTTTTGTCCCTGCGATTGGCGATTTTTGTGCCAAAGATCGGATGCATATGGCACAATATCGCAAGCAAGCCCATGAGGCACTACCATTTAACGCGGACAATATGCCAGCCTTTGATACGCTTCATTGATATACACCATTGATGCCAACCATTAATAATAGCCTGCAGGCATTTACTTTACACATTTCACGATTAGCCGTTAACTATGTCCACAAACTCTATTGCTAGTATTGCCACCTCTCTGCCTCCTATTGAACTCGTATCGTGGCTCAATGCTGAAGGTTCGCTCACAGCCATGCTAGAAGAGAAGGCAGGGCAGCCGTTACGAGTGGAGCGTAGCTTTGAGGGTTATCGGCTATTGACGCTGCAACAAAAGCAACAACTGGGTCTGCAAGGCTCAGCGCTAAATCGTCCACTGCTGGCGTGGATACGTGAAGTACTGCTATACGGCAATGACGAGCAGCCATGGGTCGGTGCGCAAAGCATCTTTCCGCTATCAAGCCTAAAAGGTAAGGCGCGACGCTTGCAGCAGCTAAAAGGTACGCCCATCGGCTATGTGTTATTTAAACGTCGGCGCACAGTGCCAAACCAGCGATTTGTGCGACAGACGAGCGAGGGCTGGCAACGGCAAACGCGCTATGACTGGTATGGTCGCTTACTACTTATCAGCGAAACCTTTTTGCCAGCATTTTTGTCCAGTGATACTTAAAAACGTTTTATTCTTATATACACAAAGAAAAAACTAGGGTCAAAAATTTGCATTGAGTAAAACCTTTAGGGCGTGTTGAACATTCGCAAATAGGCACTGCTGATCGCTAAAATTGTTCCA
>NZ_JAKDJE010000065.1 GCF_030454045.1 Psychrobacter sp.
CTTATTCTCCTGTTAGTGGATTATAAGCAGTTACACAGAGTTTGGGAAACTCCCTTTTGCTTTGTTTATCGTTTTTATATTTGCCTTGATATTTGCCTTGATATTTGCCTTGATATTTGCCTTGATATTTGTCTTGATGTTTTTCTTGTGCTTTATGCTTGGCAGCCACTATTTTTGCTTTTTGCTGTGATACCTTCGCCTTATTTTTGACAACTTTATGCTTACTATCTGCCTTGCTATCTGCTTTGTTACCATGTTTTTGGTATTGTACTTGAGACGCATGGTGTTGTGAATAATTTGGTGCAGCATTGGCTTGACTAACCATAGATAAACAAGCGGTAGCGGCTAGAATCGAACTTACTATTATCTTTTTCATTGTTTTTTCCTAATGTAATTCATATTAATAAATGATGATTAAAGATACCTTATGAAGTATCACGATAAAGCATCACTCTATCGACAAAGAAAATGATAACTGGTTCTCGTATTAAGTAGCTTTATGAAACTTGAAGAAAGGTTGCGATTGTTACCACTACTAAGCGCATTTACACTTAGGCGGTAGAAAGCTACAGAGCTGCACTATTGGCTGGTATCGACTGAGCCTATCCGCCTATGTATGATGCTTTTGGCAGGCGTACAAAGAATTTATAGCGCTTAGCATCTGACAACTATACACAGCTCAACTCTTCTATCAGCGCTGATTGGATAACAAATTTATGTGTGGGTTATTACGTGTTTTATTAACTGTAATTGGGGCGATACTCATTATCGACTGCGTTACTTTGATGGCTGTTGATAAGATTAATTTTGGTACAGTGCTGCCTTTTTTGATAGGCGTGGTTTTTGTAGGGCATGGACTAGGTGCTCCTTTAATTACAAAAATACTTGCTAAGAATCCTTTACTGCGACGTATTTGGTACGGATTGTGGCTAGCGTTTGGGTTATGGCTCGCCAGCTTTTTAATTTTTATGTATTCGCTACAGCAGCAGATCAAACGCAGCACACAAGATCTACCGCCAGTAGCAGCTATCATCGTGCTCGGTTCGGGGACGGTCGATGGCAAACCAACGCCTACCCTTGCCAGCCGCTTGGATACGGCAGCACAACTGATTGAGCAGCAGCCACAGGCACTCATTATTACGAGTGGCGGTGTGGGCTATGAGCGCACGCGCAGTGAGGCGGACATCATGGTGACTTACTTGGCGCAAACACATGACATTCCACTAGATCGTATTTATCAAGAAGGCAAAAGCACCAGTACTGAGGAGAATTTAACGTACAGCCAAATCATACTTGAACAGCATGGTATTGATAAAGAGGTACCGATTGCGATTGTGACCAGCGATTTTCATACCATTCGCGCAGCGGCGATTGCACGGCATCAAGGCTATGAGCAGCCCATACCAGTTGCCAGCGAAACGCCACTATCAAACTGCTACAATGCATGGTTTCGAGAGTATTTTGCCTTTGGTAGCGGTTGGCTACTACAAGAATACTGATTAGTGGATGCCGTAAAAAAAATATTACAAGGCGCTTAACTGGACACCTTTTTTTGCAAAATATAAACCACGAATTTTGCCTCTGTTTTGAATGATGCTTTCTCTACTGCTGTCAGCAACGCTTGTCTTTTTTCACTACGTGCGCGGTAGGCATACGGGGTCATGGTCATTAAATCAGCCAAATCATCCGCTGATAATGTCATCTCTGTACTAACATGGTCAGTCCCCATCAAAGTAAAGTATGGCGCCAACTCGTGTAAAAACTTATCAGAATCATGCTCACGCACATCATCAAATAAGGCATCTCGCATCGTCGCCAAGTGTCCGGCATCTGGTTTGGCAATGATTAAATAACCATCATCGGCCAATACCTCAGCGAACGCTTCAGGTAAAATAGGACTAAAAATACTGCTAATACCCGTCACACTATGAGAGCGTAACGGTAGATGTGCGGCGCTGGTCACTAGCGGATAAATCACCGTTGTTTTGGCAGCGTTAGTATTCTTGCGCTGATACCAAAGACGACCTGCCGCCTTACTGACTTTAGCCAATTCCACCAATGCAGGTTTGCTGATATCCGCTGCGAGTAAGTTATCAATAATACCTGAGCCCAGTTGTGCCATTGCCTGCGTGTAGTAGCCCTCGCCGCAGCCAATATCAAGCCAAGTGGTCGACTCTTTGAGCGGTTCTGTTGCAGACTCACCCTTGGACAGTAATGCTGTCATCTGCTGGCAGACGAGATTCTGTAGCGGTGCATAGTGACCATGACTCAAAAATCGCTTGCGGGCATTGATGGAGTCTTGACTGTCGCCAGGAGCTTTGGATTTTTTTTGTTGCACAGGCAATAGGTTGATATAGCCTTGGCGCGCCACATCAAAAGGATGTGAGGTGTTTTTGGGGTGCAAACTCCCATCACAGCGCCACGTATCTGCGGCAGGCTGTAGTGGAGATTGACAAAGTGGGCAGGTAAATAAGGACACAAGTATCTCAACGTCATTGCAGTATGACTCGCATTTTAACAAATTTCGTGTGCATTAAACGATAAAAAGCCACCTCAATAATTATTGAGATGGCTTCGATATATGCAGCTTATATACGTCTATAAAGATAAGTAAAGCTTTTTTAACGCAGCTTTAAGGTCATTAGCCCAAGAATGACAAGGATAATGGCAATGATCCAGAACCGCGTCACCACTTGCGTTTCCTTCCAGCCAATCTCTTCAAAGTGATGGTGTAGCGGTGCCATGCGGAACACACGTTTTTTGCGCAGTTTATAAGAGCCAACTTGCAGCATTACTGATAGCGCTTCGGCGACAAACAGACCACCCATGATGGCAAAAGCAATCTCTTGTCTTGTCATCACAGCAATCGTACCAAGCATCGCGCCAAGTGCCAGCGCACCCACATCACCCATAAATACCTGCGCAGGATGAGCGTTGAACCACAAGAACCCAAGGCCTGCGCCAATCATCGAGCCACAAACAATGATGACTTCAGAGTTGTAGGGAATATAGGGAACATGCAGATAATCAGCGAAGCGCACATCACCTGACACATAAGCCATCGCACCTAAACCTGCTGCGACAAGCACTACTGGTAGAATCGCCAAACCATCCAAGCCATCCGTTAGATTGACCGCATTGGAGGCCCCATTGATCACAAAATAGGTAAAAATAATAAAACCAATACCAAAAGGCACTGCCGAAAATGGAATGATCCAGTCTTTAAAAATCGGCACCAACAGATCTTGCATCTCGTGAGTCGTATTGATATCAGGCTGTAGCGTGGCGATATAGTACAGCGACACCCCAACAAATAACGCACCCATTGAGAGCCAAAAATATTTCTTGCGCGCAATCAGACCTTTGGGATCTTTATACTTGATTTTGAGCCAATCATCCGCCCAGCCAACGGCACCAAAGATAATCATCACGACCAGCAAAATCCATACATAAGGATTGTTCAAACGTGCCCATAGCAGAGTCGATACGCCAATAGCACTAAGAATCAATACCCCGCCCATGGTTGGCGTACCGGTCTTGACCAAATGCGATTGCGGCCCATCATTGCGAATGGCCTGACCGTACTTGAGCGCACGCAGATGCTGAATGACCCGCCCACCAAAAAACATACTAAACACAAGCGCTGTGATAACCGCAAGCAGCGCTCGCAACGTCAACGAAGAAACCGCAGAAAACGGTGTATAATACTGGCCAAGCCAGCCAAACAACCAAACTAACACCGCCTACTCCTCTACTAGCGCATGAATGAGTGTTTCCATTCCCATGAAACGCGAGCCTTTGAACAACACCGTACAAGGTTTTGCTTGGTGCGATTGTAAATAAGACTGCAAATACTGCAATAAGCTGTCTTTGTCTGCAAAAGCATGAGCATTGATATCAGCAATTTCTTTGGCACCTGATACGGTCGCATTGGCGTACTCACCAACACAAAGCAATACGTTAATACCAGTGGTTGCGATAGTGCGGCCGAGGCTTTGATGCTCGCTGACCGCCACCTCTCCGAGCTCACCAATATCCCCCAATACCATCACTTGCGTACCCGTTTGTGCAGCCAAGACTTTGGCCGCAGCGCGTACAGAGTGTGGGTTGGCATTATAAGTATCATCGATCAGTCGATGCATACCCAGTATTTGACTGTTCAGACGACCTTTGGCTGGACGCGCATTTTCAAGACCAATGACAATGTCACTGACGTCGATATTTAGCGCATATGCACAGGCAGCGGCGGCCAATGCATTATTGACATTGTGCTCGCCTGCCAGTGGCAAGTTGATATCATGAATCTGACTACCAATATGCAGCTTAAACTCACTACGCTCAGGCTCTACATCTAGATGGCTTGCGCTCACATCGGTATTGCCAAAACCAATCACATGTGACGTGTGTTGTTCAGCAATGCGACGCAATTGGTTGGTAAAATCATCCTTATCAGGCACAATCGCAAACTGTGTGTCCGTCAAAGTGTGATAAATCTCTGCCTTGGTTTGGCAAATGCCTTCGCGGCTACCAAACTCGCCCAAATGCGCCGTGCCAATGTTCAAAATACAGGCCACATCAGGACGGACAATCTCTGTGGTGTAAGCAATCTCGCCAATATGGTTGGCACCCAATTCTAAAATGGCATAGCGGTGATGATCTGATAGCTCAAGAAGCATCATGGGCACACCCAAATCATTATTGAGATTGCCACGGGTAATCAATGTCGGTGCAAGGCGACCAAAAATACTACCCAGCATCTCTTTACAAGTGGTCTTGCCGCTAGAGCCTGTAATGGCAATCACGGTCAGATTTTGGTGCTGCTGGCGACGATAGCTTGCCAGCTGACCTAATGCCAGACGGGTATCACTGACAATCAGCTGCGGAATAGCATTTGATTCAGATAAGATAGGACGAGACACGATGGCAGCAATCGCACCTTTTGAAGCTGCCATGTCGATATAATCATGACCATCGAAGTTCTCACCACTTAACGCCAAAAAGATATCACCAGATTTTATCGTACGGGTATCGGTCGCAATACGCTGACTGGCTAGAGCTGGCTGGCCTGCATCTGTATAGTCTGGGGGCAGTTGCCAGTGACCATCGAGCGACGCTGTCGCCTCGAGCATATTATCCATTTGCCAGACATAAAGCCCTTGCGACTGGATGGTGTTATCGTTGTCGGCTGTCATAATGGTTACCTTGTATAATGACTACTCAATTTTTATATTTAATGATCAATTTTTTGATAATAGGGGTATCGATAATCACTCGACTATATACGGCCCGCTTGCGCTAACGCCTGTTGCAAAATCACACTGTCATCAAAATCATAACGGACGTTGTTAATCTCTTGATAGGTCTCATGACCTTTGCCAGCGATGACGACGATATCATTGGGCGCTGCTTGCATGACAGCATACTCAATCGCCGCTTGCCGTGCAGGCTCGATATGGGTGCGCTGATACTGCGCGGTGCTCATGCCTGCTTGCATATCTTGCAAGATGGCCTCTGGGTCTTCGGTGCGCGGATTATCTGCGGTCAATATAACCCTGTCCGCGCCCGCCAGTCCTGCCTGCGCCATCAGCGGACGCTTGCCTGCGTCACGGTCACCGCCACAACCAAACACTGCCCATAGCTGACCTTTACAGTGAGTTTTTAAGCTTGAGAGCACTTGACTTAAGGCATCTGGCGTATGCGCATAATCAACGATAAAACAGCCATCACTGGACGGTACACGCTGCATCCTGCCAACAGCACCTTGCAGCTGAGGAACAGCCGTCGCAATATGCTCGATACTGATGTCTGACTTAGCACCGAGCGCCGCAGCTGCCGCCATCGCTGCGAGCAAATTGGCAACATTAAAGCGCCCTAATAGTGGACTGACAATCTCGATAATATCCGTTTTCTCATTACCAAAGTCTGTACGCAGACTTATCTTGACACCTTGCAGACTTGGCTCAATATTGGTAGCGACAAAAGTGGCAGATTTGTTAGGGTCTAGACTGTATGTCCATATTGTCAACTCGCTGGCAGCAGCTGTCTCTAACATCACTGGTGCGTGCTCATCATCAATATTGATAATGGCATGGGTCAAATCTGGGAAGTGGTTTTTATCAAATAGCCTGGCCTTTGCCGCTGCATATTCTGCCATATCGGCATGATAATCAAGATGATCGCGACTCAGATTGGTATAGATCGCAACAATGACGGGCATGCCCTGCAGCCGCTGCTGATCCAAACCATGAGAGCTGGCTTCTAACGCCAGCACCTTGGCATTCTCGGTGCCCATTTGATACAAAAACTGCTGAACAGCCAACGCATCACCAGTGGTATGGCTGGCTTGCACCAAATTACCAAGGCGACCATTACCTGCGGTGCCCATGACTGCACTACTCATACCAATTAACTGAGTCAGTTGAGCGACCAATTGACTGATGGTCGTTTTGCCATTGGTACCTGTGACCGCCACTACCGCAGGCAAATTAACTGGTTGCTGATGTTGTAGACGTGCTTGAATTAAGCTACCTAGGAAGCTGCGAATATTAGGCACATATAGCACGGGGCAGCGCAGTGCAGCAGTGCGTGTATCATTCGTGGGCGATAGCTGAGTGTTGTGCGCTGAAGGGTTCGCGTCACCAATCAACTCAGCAGGATCCATCTCTGATAAGATGAGCGCCGCTTGTTCAGCGGCTTGTAGCAAATAATTTCGGCTCTTTTGGTAATTTGGATTATGGCTTTTTAAAAGGACAAATACGTCATTGCCTGATAGCTGACGGCTGTCTAATCGAAACTGACCAAAAGGGATATCGGCCACAGATTGAGCGGAATCTGACCCACTCAACGCCTGTTGATCTGATGTCGTTATCATCGCGGTGAGTTGCTGCGCAAGCCTGCTACCGCTCGTATCGATAAGCTGCTGCAAAGTGGCTGTCGTAACAGTGCCGCTATTTGGCGATAATGTAGGCATGGTCATGATCAAATCCTAAACAGTTAATACAAGTCAGCTCATAAAGAGCTGAACATTTAAAATAGTCAAACGCCTACTGTGGTTCTGTTTTGAGCGGCTTATCCAAAGGCACATTATACAATCGTAACGCTTCTTTCATCACATTGTGGAACACAGGTGCGACCGTTAGACCCGCATAAATCTGACCGCGCGGATCTTCAATGAGCATCACACCAACCAATCTTGGATTAGACGCTGGTGCCATACCAGCGAAGACATTGCGGTACTGGTCAGAATAATAGCCACCCTCTGGGTTGATACGGCGCGAGGTACCCGTCTTGCCTGCCACACGATACCCGTCAATGGCAGCAGCTTTTGCCGTACCGCCAGGCTCGGTCACACTCTCAAGCATTTGTACAATAGACATCGCCTGCTCGCGCGCCATAATACGCTTGCTTGGTTGTGGTTTGTCATCTTTGATCAAGGTCAACGGGTGCATCACGCCACCTGCCGCAAGCGCTGAATACGCTTGCGCCACTTGCGCGAGCGTCACTTGTAGACCATACCCATAACTGACAGTTGCTCGTCTTGACGTCTCTTTCTCTTTTGGCGTGACGATTAGGCCACTGCCCTCACCTGGGAACTGTAAAGGCGTTTTTGATCCAAACCCAAATTGTCGTTGCATATTGCTAATGGCATCAGGCGGTAGCGACAATGCAATCTTCGTCGAGGCCACGTTACTAGACTTCTGTAGTAGCGTTGCCATATTGATCACACCCAAATTATTGTGATCTCGGATGGTATAGCCGCGTACACGAATGGAGCCAGGATTGGTGTCAATCAAGGTTGTTGGCGTGTATTTGCCTGAATCTAAGGCTGCCGCAACGGTAAAGGGCTTCATCACTGAACCGGGTTCAAACACATCTAATAGCGCACGGTTACGCTGGTTTTCACCCGTCATCTCGTTGAGATTGTTTGAGTTAAATGATGGCCAAGTCGATAGCGCCAGCACCTCTCCTGTTTGCACATCAACAATCATACCCGTCGACCAGCGCGCTTTTTGTAGTCGCCCTGCTTTTTCAAGCTCTTTATAAAGCAAATACTGTAGCCGCGAATCAATCGTCAGCGCCACATCTTTGCCCGGTACCTCAGGCTTGATTTGCTTGATCTCTTTTAGGCTGTTTTGTTTGGCATCTTTTAAAACCAGCACTTTACCGTCATCACCTGCAAGCGTGGTTTCGTATTGGCGCTCAACACCAGCGCGTCCCTCATACCCCCCTTCAGGATCGTTGGCATTTTGCCCCATAAATCCTAACAGCTGTGCATTGGACTGCGGCTGCGGATAATAACGCTGAAAGAAGTTTTTCTCATAGACGCCCGGAAAATCAAGGGAGCTGATACTTTGCGCAATCTCAGGTGTGACTTTATTCAGTAGCGGTAGGTAATGCGAGCCTGCACCAGAGGGCAAGGCTGCCTTTACTGCGGCCTCATCAGTCACATCGATACTGTCATCAATGAGCGTGGCTTTTTTTAGCTCATCAACTGAAATATTAGCAGCAGCGGCCAATGTGGTCAGATCCATATTGTCCAGTCGCTTTTGCATACGCGCTTGCAGTTGTGGACTGCTGGGATTGGTCAAGATAATACGTTTGAGCTCGTAGTATTCGCTCGCGTAATCATGAGGGCTAAATGACACGGTCGCAAGCGGTGCGCTCACTGCAAGTGGTAAATCATTACGGTCGGTAATCATACCGCGATAGGATTTTTGCGTGCGCTCACTGGTGATGAGCTCGTTACCTTTGTCTTGATAAAACTGCGCGTTGGCTACCTGAATATAGTAGGCACGACCAATCAATAGCACCAATATAACCAGCGCCAAACCCCAAACGGTACGAAAACGGTTTTTATCCTGCTCAAAGCCGCCACGAGAGGAGGCGCCAGAGGCTTTACCCAAAAACCCTCTTTTGCTCTTGGAGTTTTTAGCACCATAAGACCCTTTCGCATCACTCTTTTTGATGCGGTCAAACAGTTTGGCTTTACGGCTACCTGCTGCGGTTTCTCCCGTCTTTCCAGACTTAGCGGCACTGGCACGGCGCAAAGGCTTGGTTACCTTACCACTGGCTGGTTTTTTGCCGGTATTTTTTGCTGATTTGGGTTTCTTGTCACTCATTGCCCCGCCTCCGTTACTGGCTGTTCAGGAGAGCTATCGGTAGAGGCTCGTGGTCCCGTCGCGTCAGGCATACTCTCGTCTGAATTCTCAGAGACCACCGGCACCAACGCAGTGGCCACACCAGGCTGGATAATCAACTTGTCTTTTAACGTTGGTGAATACATACCAAGCTCTGCAACCGCACGACTGGCAATTTGCGGCGTCGCACTAAAGGTTTGCTGCTCAATCAATAAGCGCTGATGCTCTATTTGCAGCTTACGTTCTTGTTTTTTCATATCTTGCAAGGTTTTATAATCCTGATGATATTGCTGGACTTCTTCGGCAGTTTTTATACCGCTCCATACAATCGCAGCTGCGAGTAGCACTAATACGACGACATAAATACTCACTACATTGAAGCGGCGCACGAACAGCTCGCCAATATCAGTGTTGGATGGCACAGAAGCGCGGCGGTTTGCAGGTTTGTCAGATATTGCCATGACGATCTCAAAAAGTGAACGTAAACGATAAAATAGGTAATGGTTTGCCAATAGTGAGCATGTCATTGCCCAGCAATACCACCAATAAACATTAAAAAACAATCACCCCATAGTGGTAAAAACCGACCACTATAGCAGTGCGTCATACCAGAACAAAACCTGTAGCCTCACAACGTGAGATCAATGCTCATATGATTGTAGAGCAAAAAAGGACTGCCTTGCTTGGCGCATCAGTCATTTTTAGCCATACCGTGAGTGAAAATAATTTGCTGAGCCTAACAAACAATATTTACAGCTTTTTAACAGTGGCGTAGCGATTAAGACATTTATGCCTCATTGAGACAAACCGTAGCAACCACCAGCAACTTAACTCATACTTTTATTCGATGTTTATGGTTCAACTGGCTGATGACACTCTGTGTCGGTACGAGTAGCCATTCTCAGCCAAGCACTGCGAGCGCGCGGATTACGGCTTGTCTCGGCCTTACTGGGACCAACGCGTTTGGGTTTGCTAAAGTAACGTGGGCGCTTGGGCGGCATTGGCAGATGCTCATCTTCTGGATATTGCCCTTTGCTATGGCGCTGCAAAAACTGCTTGATGCGGCGATCTTCTAATGAATGGAAGCTAATCACCGCAAGCTGCCCGCCTGACTTTAAGATAGCAATACTTTGCGCTAAAAAGTCGTCAACATCGCCCAGCTCATTATTAATAAAAATACGCATGGCCTGAAAGCTTTGCGTGGCTGGGTGCTTGCCGCGTTGCCAATTGGGATGCGCCTCTTTGATTACCTCTGCCAGCTCAAGCGTAGACTCGTAGCTGTCCATTTGCTTGATAGCGCGAGCAATACGGCGACTATGACGCTCTTCACCAAATTCATAAAGCACATTGGCCAATGTCTCATCGTTAACCTGCTCAAGCCACTCGGCAACTGACTGGCCGCGACTGGTATCCATACGCATGTCCACTGCCCCATCGCGCATAAAGCTAAAACCGCGGCTACCGTCATCAATTTGCGGTGATGAAATACCCAAATCCGCCATCAAGCCATCCACTTCACTAATGCCCATAGCAGCCAGACTATCTGTCAACGTTGCAAAGCTGTCATGAACCACATGCACACGGCTGTCTTTACTTGCCAATTCCTGCGCCACACTAATGGCTGTCGGATCTTTGTCAAAGACAATCAGTGTGGCGTCATCGGCAAGCTGACTTAATAGTAATCTGCTATGACCGCCACGACCAAAGGTCGCATCAACGTATATACCGCTTATATTTAAGCCATTTTGGTCGCCGTCTTTTTGCTTGGGTAGGGATTTTACACCCAGCACTGCCGCGACGGTCTCCTCTAGCAGTACCGCATCATGCACAAAACTTAATTCATCAGACGTGATATCACGCTCACTATCGGATTGAGTCGGGTTTAGGGGTTCATCTTGCATGGTGACATCCTCATTAGAGAATGGACTGGACGCTGATTCAGTGCGGTCAGTGGGAGCAAGACTGGCTTTCGATTTTGGCGTAGACTTTGATAGGGACACAAACAACTCAATAGATGACGACCATGTTGGCCAGTAATTAGATGAAAATAAACAAGTTATGACTTGCTTAGCGTTATTATCGCAAGGATACACTTGGAGTCAAGCACTAGAAGGGCTTTTCATTAAAAATATCACATGTCTCTGTTATACTAGCACTATATTTTACGCTATTTCTTAGCACTCTCTTCATATCTTTCATCGCTATTTATACTGATAGCTTATATTAATAGCAAACTTTGAGACTCTTACCATGCAAACCTCTACTGACAGCAAGCGCCCAGTGCGCACGCGTATCGCACCTTCACCCACGGGCTTTCCACACGTAGGCACGGCCTATATCGCTCTATTTAACTTGGCTTTTGCCAAAGCGCACGGCGGCGAATTCATCCTACGTATCGAAGATACCGACCAGACGCGCTCAACCGAGCAATCAGAGCAAATGATTTTGGATGCCCTGCACTGGGTTGGTTTGGACTGGAGCGAGGGGCCAGACGTTGGTGGCCCGCATGCGCCTTATCGTCAGAGCGAGCGTAGCGATATTTATAAAGAACACGCCGAGCAGCTGATAGCAAGCGACCATGCGTTTCGCTGTTTTTGTACTACAGAAGAGCTAGACGCCATGCGCGCTGAGCAAATGGCCAATGGCGAGACCCCTCGCTATGACGGCCGCTGTGCCCACCTACCTCCAGAAAAAACTGCGCAATTGGTAAGCGAGGGCACCCCGCACGTGGTTCGTATGCGTGTACCCACCGACGGCGTTTGTCAGGTACATGACATGCTGCGCGGCACCGTCGAGATTCCTTGGGCGCAAGTCGATATGCAAGTATTGCTAAAAACTGACGGCATGCCAACTTACCATCTTGCCAACGTCGTCGATGACCACTTGATGGAAATCACTCACGTCATGCGCGGCGAAGAGTGGTTAAACTCTGCCCCCAAGCATCAGCTGCTTTATGACTATTTTGGTTGGGAGATGCCAATACTCTGCCACATGCCGCTACTGCGTAACCCCGACAAATCAAAGCTGTCGAAACGTAAAAACCCAACCTCAATTACTTACTACCGCGATGCCGGCGTACTACCTGAGGCGCTGCTCAACTATCTAGGCCGTATGGGCTACTCAATGCCTGATGATACCGAAAAATTCACCTTGGATGAAATGATTGCCAGCTTTGATATCCAGCGCGTGTCTCTTGGTGGCCCTATCTTCGATACCGAAAAACTCAATTGGCTAAACAGCGAATGGCTACGTGCGCTTACGCCTGAAGAGCTTAAAAACAAAATCCTTGAGTGGGCCAGTGACAGCGATAAACTCACCGCGATCGCCGCTGCGATTCAGCCACGCATCGAGCTGTTGTCTGACGCGGTCAACTGGGGCGGCTTTTATTTCCAAAACCTGCCAGACATCACCGCTGAGAGCTTCACCCATAAATCGCTTGAGCCTGAGCAAATCATCGAGCTGTTACAACTGGCGCTTTGGCAGCTTGAGACCCTGCCGACGTGGTCGGAGGAAAACATCTATACCACGCTAAAAGGCCTTGCCGCGCATCTTGATATTAAAATGCGCGATTTTATGGCGCCGTTCTTTATCGCGATTGCTGGTAGCACCTCCTCGACGCCCGTTATGAACTCGATGGCGATTATCGGTGCGGATATGACCTTGACGCGCTTGCGCCATGCGGTTGATGTCCTAGGCGGCCTCGGTAAAAAGAAACTGAAAAAACTTGAGAAAAAAGCGGCGGATTTGCCTAATTTTTTGGCTGATGCATAGTTTGGCAGCAGGGTACTATCGTACTTGCCAATGAAGAGTAGAATGGATAAATAATAAAAAAGGGTCAGTTCATTCGATACTGGCTCTTTTTTATGTAACCCCCATACTCAAACGTCCATAATCAGCCATTTAAATACTTTTAATGACTTTTTTTGCATTATTTTGCATTTTTTTAAAAATAGCGGTTGACAAGATTGCTGGTCTTACCTAAAATACGCTCACTCTTAGCGAGGGGCTATAGCTCAGTTGGTAGAGCACTTGCATGGCATGCAAGGGGTCAACGGTTCGACTCCGTTTAGCTCCACCATACTATTTATCGCTCAACGGATAAATATTGCTTTGAGAACAATGTCAGCACCTAGGCAAGGCTTATTGATAAATAAGCACTCTGATATTGTGAAGTACCGTTATAACCATAGGTTATGACACTCTATGCGTCCCCATCGTCTAGAGGCCTAGGACACCGCCCTTTCACGGCGGTAACGGGGGTTCGAATCCCCCTGGGGACGCCACTATTCGGCGTCACTTATTAGCACTTTTGCTTAGCATCAGGTTAGACTAATAAGCGAACACTAAAAAATCCCAGTCATCATCCGGTGACTGGGATTTTTTTCGTTTGTCGTTTATAAAAACCATCGATATGAGCTGCTCATGACGACCGATACCAGGTAAACTACGAAATAAACGATAAATAAAACACTCCCCTATTATTGCTAACACAAGGAAGTATGAGCCATGTTCGGTATCGAAAACTATCTGGGCTTTGTCTTGGCGGCGATTTTGTTAAATCTCACTCCAGGCACCGATACGATGTATATCATTACCCGCAGCGTCTCACATGGCAGCGCAGCAGGGTTTTATTCTGTCCTCGGTATCATCTCAGGCATCTTGATACACACGGTATTCGCCGCATTGGGTCTATCGATCATTTTGATCAACTCGCCTCTGGCCTTTACGATTGTAAAATATATCGGTGCCAGCTACTTGTGCTATCTGGGTATAAAAATGCTGATGAGCAAGCAGCCTTCTTTACTGGCAAATCATTTACCAAAAAGCAGCCCATCTGCACCTGCCAACTCTATAGCGCACTGGCAAATATACAAACAGGGCGTATTAACCAATGTCTTTAACCCAAAAGTCGCGCTATTCTTCCTCGCATTTTTTCCGCAGTTTATCGATCCTAGCTATGCTCATAGCGCCTTGTCATTTCTGATCTTAGGATTGAGTTTTGCGCTGACGGGCTTTGTATGGTGTTCGTGCCTTGCCTTACTGGCCTCAAAATTTAGTGCCAACTTAAGAAAAAACCCAGCTATCGAAGTTCTTTTAAATAAAATAAGCGGCGTGGTATTTATTGGTTTGGGAGTTAAGCTATTGACTGAGAAGGGTTAAAAAAGCTGCTATAAATGTCCAAATAAGCTACTTTTTATAAAATTTAACTACCCATAAAAAAAGCCCAATCCCCTACTTTGACTGGGATTGGGCTTTTTCGTTGTAAGCCTAACGAACCACTAAGCAGCGCCCTTACTCTCCGCCGCTAGCTGGCGCAATACATAGTGCAATACGCCGCCATGACGCACGTATTCGCGCTCTTTTGGTGTCTGTAGACCGACATTGACCTCAAAGGTTTCAGTCGAGCCATCGGCGCGGGTGGCAGTGACTTGAGCGGTTTTGCTCTCGCCATTGTTTAGGCCGGTAATGCTAAGTACTTCAGAGCCATCGAGCTTGTAGGTTTGAGCGTCTTCGCCATCTTTGAAAGTCAATGGCAGCACGCCCATACCGACGAGGTTTGAGCGGTGAATACGCTCAAACGAAGTGGTGAGTACCGCTTTTACACCAAGCAAAATCGTACCCTTGGCAGCCCAGTCACGGCTAGAGCCTGATCCATACTCCGCCCCGCCGAGGACGACGAGCGGACGCTTATCTTCTTTATACTTCATCGCTGCATCATAGATGGCCATTTCTTCGCCATCTTGTAGCGTCGACTTGTCATCTTTGAAGTAATAGGTATAACCGCCTTCTTTGCCGCCCATCATTTGGTTTTTGATACGAATATTGGCAAAGGTACCACGAGTCATAACTGCATCATTACCACGGCGTGAGCCATAACTGTTGAAGTCCGCTTCCATGACACCGCGCTCTTGCAGATACTTACCTGCTGGCGAGTTTGGATCAATATTGCCCGCAGGTGAGATATGGTCGGTGGTGATTGAGTCACCGAATAGACCTAAGATACGCGCACCTTCGATATCAGGGATGCCTTCTGGCTCCATGGTCATGCCTGCAAAGAACGGTGGGTTTTTGATATAAGTAGACGCTTCATCCCATGGGTACAGCTGGCTGTCTGCCGAGCTGATGGCATTCCACGACTTGCTGCCGTCAAACACTTCGCCATAGTTTTTGCGGAACATCTCTGCATCAATGTTGTTGGCAATCAGCTCATTGATTTCTTCTGACGTTGGCCAGATGTCTTTTAAGAACACATCATTGCCATCTTGGTCTTGACCAAGCGCATGGGTGGTCAAATCGATATCAACCGTACCTGCCAGCGCGTAGGCAACCACAAGCGGTGGTGATGCGAGGTAGCTTGCTTTTACGTGCGAGTGGATACGACCTTCAAAGTTACGGTTACCTGATAAGACGGCGGCGGCGACCAAGTCGTTTTCTTCGATGCCTTTTTCGATCTCGTCAGGGAGTGGGCCTGAGTTACCAATACACGTAGTACAGCCGTAACCAACGAGGTAAAATCCTGTTTTTTCTAGCTCATCCATCAGATTGGTTTTTTCTAGATAGTCGGTGACCACTTTTGAACCAGGTGCCAGTGAGGTTTTAACCCATGGCTTGGCTTTAAGACCTTTTGCCGCTGCTTTTTTGGCGACCAGACCTGCGCCAATCATGACCGCTGGGTTTGAAGTGTTGGTACATGAGGTAATGGCTGCAATGACGACTGAACCATCACGCAACTTGTGCTCTTTGTCGTCAATATTAACGTTTGAGAACACATTGTTGGCAGGCTGATAGGCGCTGCTGTCGTCTGTCTCAGTATCGACTTCAATTTTAGGCTCAGCGGCCAAGTGTTCGGCTTGTTCTTGCTCACCGCCTTCTTGGTCAAAGCGTACTTTGCCTTCGACTTCTGACTTGCGGTCTTTGGTCATTTTCTCTAGCGTTTCGCCAAATTTTTCGTGCATATCCGCTAAGTTAATGCGCTGCTGTGGCAAGTTTGGCCCAGCAAGTGCAGGCTGTACCGACGACAAGTCTAGCTCTAGCTTGCTTGAATAGGTCGCTGCTGGGGTATCGGCATCATGCCACATGCCTTGTGCTTTGGCATACTGTTCGACCAGCTCAATTTGTGCTTCATCACGGCCAGATAGGCGCAGATAATCAATCGCCATTTGATCGACTGGGAAGATACCACAAGTCGCGCCATACTCTGGTGCCATATTGGCAATGGTGGCACGATCAGCAAGTGGCATGCTGTGTAGGCCTTCGCCATAAAATTCAACAAATTTACCAACCACACCGTGCGCACGCAGCATCTCAACCACACGTAGCACTAAATCGGTCGCGGTGACGCCTTCTGACAGCTCGCCAGTCAGCTCAAAGCCGACCACTTGAGGAATCAGCATTGATGATGGCTGACCCAGCATGGCGGCTTCGGCTTCAATACCACCAACGCCCCAACCGAGTACGCCAATACCATTAATCATCGTGGTATGGCTGTCGGTGCCAAATACAGTATCTGGATATGCGGTTAGCTCGCCGTCAACATCAGCGGCCATGACGACACGCGCGAGGTACTCAAGGTTGACCTGATGCACGATACCTGTCGCTGGTGGAACAACGACGAAGTTTTCAAAGGCTTGCTTGCCCCAATGCAAAAACTCATAACGCTCATTGTTGCGTTTGAATTCGATTTTTTCATTCAAATCTAGTGCGTCTTCGCGGCCATAGGCATCGACTTGTACCGAGTGATCGACGACCAGCTCACTAGGGATAAACGGATTAATCTGATCCGCTTTACCGCCCAGCTCAACCACCGCATCACGCATCGCTGCCAGATCGACGACAGAAGGTACACCAGTGAAATCCTGCAACACCACACGCGCCGGCATAAAGGCAATCTCTTTTGACGCTTCAGCACCTGCGTCCCAATTGGCAACCGCTTCGATATGGTCTTTGCCGACCGACTGGCCGCCATCTTCATTACGCAATAGGTTCTCTAGCACCACCTTCATACAATAAGGCAGCGTCTTAATATGCTCATATTCTTCGGTGAGTTTGGTCAGGCTGTAGTAATTATAGGTTTTGTCATCGACTGACAGCGTGTCTTTAATATTAAAAATGTCGCTCATGATAGCTTCCTTATCCTTGTTATGGATCCTAGACATAAATTATTATAAGTTTAACCCCACTCTCAACTTCGAAAGTGATTGAAAAAAGAAGAGCACCTCACTAATCT
>NZ_JAKDJE010000066.1 GCF_030454045.1 Psychrobacter sp.
GTGGCTTGTTACGTTCAAACTTGGCCTTTGCCATGGGTATTTCCTCTTTTTTTGGGGTTCAAGATTTCAGTCATATAAATATGATAATTAGAGCAACCTTGACCGCATTAAGATAATTGTTAAAAATTTACACACACTAATGTGCAGATATTATAAGAAAATCGCGACCAATAACAAGTCTTTTAACAAGTTATTGGCCGATTCTTCAATGACAATACACAGATATGCTCTATATTGTCACTTTCAGTAAGTTTTATTTACTCGTCATCATCTTTAGAGTTGTACTTAGAGATGATCTCAGCAGCAACTGATTTTGGAATTTCAGCGTACTTTTGGAATTCCATTGAATAAGTTGCACGGCCTTGTGACATAGAACGCATTTGAGTGGCATAACCAAACATTTCTGCTAATGGCACTTCAGCACGGATCTGCTTGGTACCACCAGGCAAGTCTTCCATACCCTGTACCATACCACGGCGACGGTTAAGATCGCCCATGATGTCACCCATGTAATCTTCAGGCGTTTCAACTTCTACTTTCATCACTGGCTCAAGTAGTGCTGGATCAGCTGCCATGAAACCTTTTCTAAAGGCCATAGAACCGGCCATTTTGAACGACAATTCATCAGAATCGACGTCATGGTAAGAACCATCATACAAGGTTGCTTTTACGCCAACCACTGGGTAACCAGCAAGTACGCCATTTTTCATGCGCTCTTGGATACCTTTGTCAACCGCACCGTGGAATTCTTTTGGTACCACACCGCCAACAACTTCTTCAGCGAATTCGTATTCAGTCTCGCCTGCTGGATCAAGTGGCTCAAGACGTAGCCATACGTGACCGAACTTACCACGACCACCCGTCTGACGTACAAATTTACCTTCTTGCTCAACGGTTGCACGAATCGTCTCACGGTAAGCAACCTGCGGCGCACCGATGTTGGCTTCAACGTTGAACTCACGCTTCATACGGTCAACTAGAATTTCTAAGTGTAGCTCACCCATACCACTGATGATCGTCTGACCAGACTCTTCATCGGTACGAACGCGGAACGATGGATCTTCTTTTGCCAAACGGCCAAGCGCGATTGACATTTTTTCTTGGTCAGCTTTAGTCTTAGGCTCAACCGCTAGAGAGATAACTGGATCTGGGAATTCCATACGCTCAAGAGTGATCACGTTGTCTTCGTCACATAGCGTATCACCAGTCGTTACATCTTTCATGCCGACTAGAGCTGCGATATCACCTGTACGAATCTCTGCAAGCTCTTCTTGAGAGTTTGCCATCATCTGTACAATACGGCCAACACGCTCACGCTTCATCTTCACTGGGTTATAAACGCTAGCGCCTTGCTTAACCACACCTGAGTAGACACGAACGAAGGTTAGGTTACCAACGAACTTGTCGTTCATGATTTTGAATGCTAGTGCTGAGAACGGTGCATCATCAGAAGCTTCACGAGTCGCTTCAGTTTCATCTTTATCGTCCAAGATACCACTGATTGCTGGTACGTCGATTGGTGCAGGTAGATACTGAATAACTGCATCCAACATTTTTTGTACGCCTTTGTTTTTAAAGGCAGTACCACAAAGAAGTGGGATGATTTCATTATCAATAGTCAACTGACGAATAGCACTGTGGATCTGCTCTTCAGTCAATTCACCGTTTTCTAGATATTCGTTCATCAACTCTTCATTGGCTTCAGCAGCACTTTCTACAAGGTGCTCGCGATACTCGTCCGCTTTGTCTTGTAGTTCAGTTGGGATATCACGCTCATCATACTGCATACCTTGAGACGCTTCGTCCCAATAGATAGCTTTCATGGTGACTAGATCGATAACACCTTCAAAGTCATCTTCTTTCCCGATTGGGATAACCAATGGTACTGGCTTGCCGCCAAGACGGGTTTTGATCTGTTCGATAACACGATAGAAATCAGCACCAACACGGTCCATTTTGTTAACAAACGCAAGACGTGGTACTTTGTATTTGTTTGCCTGACGCCATACGGTCTCAGACTGTGGCTGAACGCCGCCTACTGCACAGTAAACCATGCAAGCGCCATCAAGTACACGCATAGAACGTTCAACTTCAATCGTGAAGTCAACGTGACCTGGGGTATCGATGATGTTGATGCGATGTTCGTCAAACTGCTTAGCCATACCTGACCAAAAACAAGTTGTTGCTGCTGAGGTAATAGTAATACCACGCTCTTGTTCTTGCTCCATCCAGTCCATAGTGGCTGCGCCATCATGTACTTCGCCAATTTTGTGGCTAACACCGGTATAGAATAAAACACGCTCAGTAGTGGTCGTCTTACCAGCATCGATGTGCGCTGAGATACCAATATTGCGATAGCGTTTTAGGGGAGTTTTACGAGCCATAGTGTTTTCCTAGGAAAAGTCGTGTATATAATAATGTATTGTGTCTCTACCTCATACTCTATGACAAAGCGTTCAGCTTCGTAATATTACTTACTGATTATTGAGCCTAATACGGACAAAAACAGAGCAAATACTAAGAATAGTGTGGCATCAAATTCGGGATGTTCTCTAGCAAAAACTGTATTTCTCAGAGAAACATCTTGATAGATGTCCGCCACCTCAGTCATTAATAAATAACATTTATATATGACGGAACGATGATGGCGGCAATCAGTAGAATAAACAACAATGTAGGACTAATGAGCATGAGCCATTAGTCTCAAGCTACTATTAAAAAGCAGCTTAGAAACGGTAATGCGAGAATGCTTTGTTAGCATCTGCCATGCGGTGAACTTCGTCACGCTTTTTCATAGCAGCGCCTTTGCCATCAGCAGCATCATTCAATTCGCCAGCTAAACGCAAAGCCATTGATTTTTCAGAACGCTTAGCAGCAGCTTCAGCTAACCAACGCATAGCCAAGGCAGTACGACGGGAGGGGCGTACTTCCATTGGTACTTGATAGGTTGCACCGCCGACGCGGCGAGCTTTTACTTCTACCATTGGGCGTACATTTTCAAGCACTTCTTCGAAGAAAGATACTGGATCTTCAACTTTACGCTTCTCACTTACTGTCTCAAGTGCACCATAAACGATACGCTCAGCAGTAGATTTTTTACCATCACTCATTACATGGTTGATGAATTTTGCAACAGTTTGGCTACCAAACTTAGGATCCGGTAGGATCTCACGGGCAGCAACGACGCGACGTCTTGGCATAATAAATTTCCTTGTCTTCAGGAGTGTCTAACATTCACAACATCAGCTAATTATCATAAAGATATAATAGTGAGTTATCAGTTAGCCTTACTGCATGGTGGTATGTGTTGAGAATATATTACTTATATAAAAGTAATATGACTGTCGACACCAAACCCATGCACAGTTATTGGGTAGTACAAAAAGCTTATTTAACAACATATTAGTTATTAAACCTTAGGCTTCTTAGCACCGTACTTAGAACGACCTTGCTTACGGTCTTTAACGCCTGCGCAATCTAATGCACCGCGAACAGTGTGATAACGTACACCTGGTAGATCTTTTACACGACCACCACGGATAAGAACAACACTGTGCTCTTGTAGGTTATGACCTTCACCGCCGATATAGCTTGATACTTCATAGCCTGAAGTCAAACGTACACGACATACTTTACGCATGGCAGAGTTAGGTTTTTTTGGCGTGGTAGTATATACACGAGTACATACACCGCGACGCTGTGGGCACGCTTCCAACGCAGGAACTTTTGACTTTTCCTTGATGGTTTTGCGACCTTTACGAATCAATTGGTTAGTTGTTGCCATAAGGCATCCTTCTCCCGTTTGGTATAAAACAAAAAAATGGGCCAATGCACCACTTATCTGATAATAATCTCAGATTTCGATGCACCCATTTTTAGGACAGTGTATTATAAAGAGTTGTTGCTGCTATTTCAACCACTTATGTATGGTTACACTTTACAATATTTGATAGATATGCATTCGACATATTGCCATGTCGCTTTATCGATTATTGGCTAAAAAATAGCGCTGAAAATAAAGCAGTTAGGCGACATTCAAGCATGATTTAGGTGAGGTTTTGTGATTAGCTCACTATGGTGGATATATAGTGGTACCTATCTTGCTTTTCAAGTCTTAGCTCTTAATTAGACCTACCTTTTGATAGCACAAGGATAAATAATATTATCTGTATCAGCAAGCTATTCATTATAGAGAGTCTGTTATATAAAGGCGTCATACTAATAAATAGTAAAGTGCCCTCAATTTAGACAGGGTATTTTATTTCGTTTTTTTATCAGATGTTTGCTTATCTGACCCATTTTTAGTGTTACCCCCTTATTTATTATTACTGCTTTCTTGGTTTTCTGTGCTGGCATTGTCATCAGAAGATTTTTTCACTTTGGCTTCGCTACTGCTATCATCAGTAATGGCGCGATTGGCAAGCTTTGCATCCGGCGCAAACGTGGCTTTAGCAACGCCAATAACCTCATCAATCAGCTGGCTGTTGTAATGTACACCGATGGCCACCGCAGTGACAGGAATGAAACGACGAATCCATGATAGGTTGATTTGATCCAAATCAATCCCTACTTGGCTAGCAATACTGTCTATTTGCTCAGCATAATAGTTCACGTTTTGATTCTTTAAGCCTAAATTTTTGAGCTCGCTATGCAGTCCACGGCTTTGAGCATTGTCTAGTAACCCTTTACCGATACCCAAACCAGCTAGTAATGCTTGTTTTTCCTGCATTTTACTCAGATCAGCACTTGAGAGCAGCTCATAGGCCATTTTTACGCCTTGTTTGCCCGTGAGCGGCTTATTGTATATGGCTGCGATTTGGTAAACAGTACGTAGAGATACCAATAATAGCCATAAGGTATCAGCCAGTAATCCAGGCAAACCCGCTAGACCCGTAAGGCCACCCATCGCTGCAAGTGCACGGTTTTGGTTAGCGATATCAGTCGCTAGTGCATAGCGCTCTTCGTCATCTAAAGTGGCAATATTGGCAAAACGGTGCTCATTAGGTAAATCCAATTGGCTCCAGTTCGATGCAAGCTTCGCAACTTGGGCAAACGCACTATCAACGGTGGATTGAAAAAAGCTATTTGGCACCACTTTTTTGGCATATTTGCCATAAGTAGCAAAACGTGGGCCTAGCAATTGCTGAGTGGCTTTTAAGGTTTGTTCACGAAATAGATCTTGTTGATAATCCTCATCGCCTAAATCTACCGCTTTATATTGGCGCGGTTTGCTTGTTTTGGCATTCATGCTATCAATCATGGAGCCCACGCGCTCTAGGTTGTTGCGTGTGAAAGAGCCAATAGTATTGATACTTTTTGATAGAGTGCTAGGCTTTGCCATCGTGATGTCCTTAATATGATGAATAATAATGTGATGAATAATTTTTTTTAGTAATAGTGATATGAATGTGTTTAATCTTCAAGCTGTCAGTGTAATAAGTCAAGGCCGTTCCTGTCAGTGCGAACAATGTTATCGCAATCACAAATTTTGTATCTAAAAGTATAGCTGCATACTTTTATTATTGAATCACCTCCTTCGATTCATTGATACTATTTTGGCTCATTTTACATTGAGCGCCAAACGGTTCCTTTGGTAACACTGTTTGTAACTTCGCATTTTCCTATTACCTTTTGACCATAAAAGACATTTCGTCATTATTTTACACTCGCCCAAAGATTTTCACTGCTTGATACGTTATCATGTGCCGTAAGTTAGAGCATAATTGTACACTGAAATGATATTGTCTTTAATAGTCTGGCGTTAGCTAAATTCATGCTATCGTTATCTACATAGACTGTTTTTTCATTATAATGCTCAAATTCATTCATCGTTAAACATTACATATAGATTTATAACGATTATTGCAACCAATTGCTAGCAAGTCGTTACTCATAAGGAATAGCATATGCGCCGCGTCGTCATCACTGGAGCAGGGATTGTCTCTTGTATCGGACATGATCTAGACACTGTCACTACTGCTCTTAAAGAAGGAAAGTCTGGTATTACGTTCAATGATTCTTATGCTGAGCACGAGTTTAAATCACACGTGAGCGGTAGTATCAATCAATCAGAACTGGATACTAGTGGTATCGATCGTAAACTCAAACGTTTTTTTAGTGATGCCAGTCTGTACGCTTATGTCAGTGCACTAAACGCCATTGAACATTCAGGATTAACGCTTGACACCATCAATAATAATCCACGCGTGGGTGTGGTCGCAAGCTCAGGCGGTGCGTCAACAGAAAACATCGTGAACGCTGTGGATGCCATGCGTGAAAAAGGTCTACGCGGTGTCGGTGCGATGGCGGTTCCCAAAACCATGGGCAGCTCAGTATCAGCAGCCCTAGCCACTGGTCTAAAAATCCAAGGTGTCTCTTACTCGCTTGCCTCTGCTTGCGCGACCTCGACTCATTGTATCGGTCATGCCGCTGAGCTTATCCAACTGGGTAAAGCTGATGTCATACTTGCCGGTGGTAGTGAAGCGGAACATTGGACACAGTCATGCATGTTTGATGCGATGGGTGCAGTGAGTACTCAATATAACGACACACCAACACTCGCCTCAAGAGCTTATGACAAAGATCGCGATGGTTTTGTGATTGCTGCTGGTGGCGCGATGGTTGTGGTAGAAAGTTTAGAGCATGCTCAAGCACGTGGCGCCAATATCTTGGCTGAAATCGTGGGTTACGGTGCTACCTCTGATGGTGCCGAGATGGTTGCGCCAAGTGGCGAAGGCGCTGTACGCTGTATGCAACAAGCCTTAGCTGAAGCTGGCTTAAAAAGCGTTGATTATATCAATAGCCATGGTACCAGCACACCGCTGGGCGATATCACAGAACTCAAAGCGATTGCCAAAGTTTTTGATAATGATGTCAGTAAAGTACCGGCTATCAGCTCAACCAAATCGATGACAGGTCATAGCTTAGGCGCTGTTGGTGCGCAAGAGCTGATTTACTGCCTACTTATGCTACAAGATGGCTTTATTGCCCCAAGTATCAACGTTGACAACCTAGATCCTGCAGCTGAAGGTTTCGATATCGTCACAGAGATGCGTGAATCAAACCTTGAAACCTTGATGAGCAATAGCTTCGGCTTTGGTGGTACTAACGCCACGCTCATCATCAAAAAATTCGACGCTTAAATGATGCCTGTACCAAATTCTAATATAACTGGGCAGACAAACTCTGCCCCATCGCCAGCTACCAAAACTAGCTGGCGTTTTGGTGATCTGTCTGTAGCCGATCTCATACCTCAGCTGCAACGTCATCTATATGAGCAAAACCATAAAGCAAACTGGCAATTTGTCTGGCTAAATAACGATGGACGACCAGTGATTGGCTTGATGCCTAAAGTCAGCTGGTCGGTTTATGCCACTGATCAAAAACCTTCTAATGATTCAAACCCTGTCTATAGAGTGGTTAAGAACTGCCGTGATAACTACTCTACTCATAGCGAAAATACCACGACAGCCTATATGAGTTATCTAGAATGGCAACACGAGCTTATTGCTTATAGCAAAGCTTATGATACCGATAGTAATAGCTCAAACAACATAAATTCGAAACGCACAAAACCTAATTATCATCATGGTCTCATTGGTTTTATTGGTTATGATATCGCTGCTTATGAGTTAAGTCCTGCAGACAGAATCGAATTGGCGAATCAACCTTGTGCCTCATTAGGGCATTATGATATTTATCTGACCCCTGCTGCCGATACTGATACCGGATGGGAGCTAAAAAGCATCCAGACCAACAGTAGCTCTAATGAAGCTGTCGACAATAAAGCAAAAGATGAGTTCATAGTTGCTCTGACATCCTACCTAGATGAACTGGATAAAAAGCTATCCGACAAATATCTCAATCAAGCACAATCTAAGCACACATCACATACTATACCTGTCGTCCTAACGGCACGATGGAGTAAGCGTGATTATCAGCAAGCATTTGATCGTACTCAAGACTATCTACAGCAAGGCGATTGCTATCAAATCAACCTAACGCAAAAGTGGTCTGGCTACTTGCCGCGTAAGGATGATGCCAATCAACAGCCTTTAGCGCTTATCGATTATCTGCCTGCGCTACATCATAATACCAAAGCACCTTTTGCAGGCTATTTGAGCGTTGATAGTGCGAGCGTCGATGGTACAAGCGTTGAGCACGTTGATATCTTTAACCACAGTTTTGAGTTATTAAGCTGCTCGCCTGAGCTGTTCTTTACATTTACCAAAAACAAAGTGACTGATAAGCACCATATTCTGACCAAACCGATCAAAGGCACTATGCCTCGTGGCTCCACTGACAAGCAAGATGAATCGTATAAGCAACAACTGGTCGATAGCGAAAAAGACCGTGCCGAAAATGTCATGATTGTGGATTTACTACGCAATGATTTGGGTAAATATGCCAAAATCGGTAGCGTAAAAGTACCGCAACTGTTTGCGATTGAGAGCTTTAGTAACGTGCATCATATGGTCAGCACTATTACTGCTGAGCTAAAAACTGATACTCACCCGTTGGCTGTACTCTTTGGTAGTCTGCCTGCTGGCTCTATCACTGGCACACCAAAAAAACGAGCCGTCGAAATTATCTCTGAGCTAGAGTCTACACCACGCGGTGCTTATTGCGGCACCATGGGTTATATGAATTTTGATGGTAGTGGTCAATGGAATGTGTTAATTCGCACACTACAGGCCAATGGTTCGTCAAATAATGCATCGGTCAAAGAGAGACCTATCAATCTATGGGCTGGTGGCGGTATTACGGTTGCCTCAGACTGTGATGCTGAATATCAAGAGTGCCTAGACAAAGTAGGTAATTTGCTGGCGGTGTTGGCGAAAAAAGTATAAACGACTGAAATACTATTTTGCGCTGGCCTCTAAAGAAAAAAGCCTGCTTAACATTGCGCTAGCAGGCTTTTTTAGTACTTATCGATAGCATTTACTACACAAGCAGGTAAACCATTAATCAGCCGTCATGCTAGTCTCTGTATGCAGCTCTTTTAGCGCATCAATCAAGCGCTCATGCTGCTCGGCGGTACCCACAGTAATACGCAAATACTCATTAATGCGCGGCTTATCAAAATGGCGAACGATAATCCCTTGATCACGCAATGCACTCGCCACAGCACTTGCATTACCATCTTTTGGACGGGCAAAGATGAAATTTGCATGCGAGGGCAGTACCTTGTAGCCCAGCGTCGTCAACTCTTCGGTCAATGACGTACGCAAATCAATGACTTGCTGACGGGTCTGCTCAAAATACTCAGTATCTAACACACTCGCAGTCGCCCCAGCTTGAGCCAACTTATCCAATGGATAGCTGTTAAAGCTATTTTTCATCCGTGTCAGCGCTTCAATCAACGACGCATTACCAAAGGCCATACCAACGCGCAATCCAGCAAGCGAGCGTGATTTTGAAAAGGTTTGGGTCACGATAACGTTATCACATTCATTGATTAAGCTCACCGCTGAGACTGGAGCGTCTGCATTGCTTTCATCTATCTGAGCAAAATCGATATACGCTTCATCAATAACAATGACCGCATTAGAATGCTCACTCGCAAGTTTGCGAATATCAGCAAGTGATAATAGCAAGCCCGTTGGCGCATTAGGGTTGGCGATGATAATACCGCTACAAGGCTGACGATAAGCATCAGGGTCAATACTAAAATCGTCTTCTAATGGGATTTTGACGAGATGCACACCAAAAGTCTGTGCATAGACAGGATAAAAGCTGTAGCCAATATCAGGTGATAAAAGCGGACGCTCTTTTAAAAAGAAGCTGGCAAATACTAATGCCAAGACTTCATCCGAACCATTACCGACAAATACTTGATTGATATCAAGATTGTATGACTGTGCCAATGCAGCACGTAGGTCATTAGATTCAGGAGCAGGATACAAACGTAGTTCATCAGCTTGCTGCATAAGTACCTTAGCAATCGCCTCCCCTACTTTTGGCGAGGGTGGGAATGGGTTTTCATTGGTATTTAGTTTGCATAGATTGTCGTGTTGCGGCTGCTCACCTGGAATATAAGGTGACAAGTTGCGCGCTTTAGACGACCACAGTCTGGTGTCTATCTTTGACTCACTCATAAATTATCCTACTATTAGCCAAAAAGACTATTAAAAATAAATATCAAAAGTAAAAGCTAAAAATTCAAAATCAATTACTGATAACGATAACGAGCTGAACGCGCATGGGCTTCTAAGTCCTCACGCTGCGCTAAAATATCAGCTGTCTCAGCCAAAGGTTTACTGCCAGATTCACTACAATAAATGATGGATGATTTCTTTTGAAAATCGTAAACACCTAACGGCGAAGAAAAGCGCGCAGTGCCTGATGTTGGCAGTACATGATTTGGCCCTGCACAATAATCCCCAATAGCTTCAGGCGTATGACGGCCCATAAAGATAGCGCCAGCATGACGAATATCGTTTAACAGTGCGTCAGGATTATCAACAGATAGCTCTAAATGCTCAGGGGCGATACGATTGATAAGCGCCATACCTTCGCTACGATCTTTCACTAAGATAAGCGCGCCACGATTTTGCAGCGAGTCACGGGCGATATCTGCTTTTGGCAGCTCAGCCAAGGCTTTTTCGATTTCAATCGCGACTTCTTGTAACTGCGCCTCACTGGTCGTCACAAAGATAGCTTGAGCGATACGGTCGTGCTCTGCTTGCGACAACAAATCCATCGCGAGCCAATCAGCTCGATCTTGCGCTTCACCCTCTGCATATACCAACACTTCTGAGGGGCCTGCAATCATATCAATGCCGACTTGTCCAAATACTGCGCGTTTGGCTGCCGCGACATACTTATTACCCGGCCCTGTGATTTTATCCACCGCTGGAATGGTTTCGGTACCGTAGGCTAAAGCTGCTACCGCCTGTGCGCCGCCAATGGTAAAGACACGATCCACTTTGGCCAAATGTGCTGCTGCTAATACCAATGGATTAAGCATCCCTTTTGGCGCTGGCACGACCATGATAACTTCAGTAACCCCAGCTACTTTGGCAGGAATAGCATTCATCAATACTGATGATGGATAAGATGCCAAACCACCCGGCACATAAATACCAACGCGATCAAGTGGCGTAACTTTTTGACCTAAGCGATTGCCTAGCTCATCTTCATACTGCCACGTTTCTTGCACTTGGCGTTCATGAAAGCTCTGTACCCTAGTAGCTGCTGTGGTCAATGCCGTTTTTACATTCTCATCCAGATTGGCAAATGCATCGGCAAGTGACGCCTTAGACAGCTCTAATTCTTGCATTGACTGCGCGGGATGTTGATCAAACTGCTGGGTCAAGGCCAGTACCACGCGATCGCCATCAGCACGTACTTGTGCGATGATATCGTCAACGGTGTGTAATAATTCAGCATCATTGACGGTTTCAAAGGCAAGTAGCTGTGTCAATTGATTGTCAAAATCGGCATCTTGGGTACTTAACTGGCGCATGACCTAATCCTATATCTGAGCATAAAATACTGCTGAAAATAAACGGCGTGAATATAACTAAAGTATGCTTATTATTCACAAATATGGCGACTTACTAGCTGTCTTCTTGTCTAAATTTTACGGTGATTTTATTTTTTCGCAAGCTAAGACAACAAAACCAGTGTAGCACGCTATGACAGACATAGAGCGCTAAACTGGTTTAAAAATTCGTATCACCATGCTTTATATTACCAATGATTGACACCGGTTTACTAAGCATTGGCAATACTGTTTTTAAAGCTATCTAAAATGGGTTCTAGTAACGCAAATTTGCGCTTATAGCTGACTTGATTGACGATAAGACGTGATGACACATCACAAATATGATCGCGCGCTTCAAGTCCATTCGCGCGTAGGGTATTACCTGTATCCACCACATCGACAATCAAATCGCCCAAGCCCACCAATGGCGCAAGCTCCATTGAACCGTAAAGCTTGATAACATCAACTTGCTGTCCTTGGCTTGCAAAATAAGCGCGCGCTACATTGACATATTTGGTCGCGATACGCAGACGACGATTGGGCAGTGGTGCATCTTTTACGCCAGCGGTCATCAATTTGCATTGAGCGATTTTTAAATCAAGCAATTCATACACGTGGTTCGCGCCATGCTCAAGCAGCACATCTTTACCCGCTACACCAAAATCAGCCGCGCCGTGCTCGACATAGGTCGGTACGTCGCTTGCACGCAAGATTAATACACGCACATTTGGGTTTGATGTTGGAAAAATAAGCTTACGCGACGCTTCAGGATCTTCTAGCAAATCAACGCCAGCAGCACGTAACAGTGGCATCGTCTCTTCTAAAATACGGCCTTTTGATAACGCCAACGTTAGACCTGAAAACGCATCGTTTACTTCGTTTAGTAGACCGTCGGCTGGTAGAGGTGTGCTTGTCTCAGTCATAATGACATCGTGTCCATGTGCAGTTAGTTTCCCCATTCAAGGGAAGTTTTAATGTATAACGTAATTCATGTATAAACTACGGTTGATCTATCAGTATTAGCCGTTGGTATTGACACGCTGGATATTCACACCAAGGCTACGCAGCTTGTCTTCGACATGCTCATAACCACGGTCAATATGATAAATGCGGTCAATCAAGCTCTCGCCTTCTGCCGTTGCCGCCGCCATTACAAGTGACATAGAAGCACGTAAATCTGTTGCCATAACTGGTGCCGCCGTAAAGTTCTCGACGCCTCTGATCACCGCAGTATGGCCATCCACTTGGATAGATGCACCCAAGCGGTTTAGTTCAGGTACGTGCATATAGCGGTTTTCAAAGATATTTTCGATAATGGTACTGGTCCCATCAGCCAGACAGCAAATTGCCATCAGCTGCGCTTGCATATCCGTTGGAAAACCTGGGTGTGGCTGAGTCCGAATATTTACTGGCTTTGGACGCCCTTTCATTTGCGCGCGAATCCAGTCATCACCTGTCGTAATCACCGCACCCATCGCTTCAAACTTCTCAAGCACTGGGTACAATAAAGATGCCGTGGTGTTTTTGGTCAACACATCCCCTTGAGTCATCAAGGCACCCGCAAGATATGAGCCTGTCTCAATACGATCTGGCACCACTGAATACTCACAACCGTGTAGACGTTCGACCCCTTCAATGGTCATCGTCGAAGTACCGATGCCGCTGATTTTGGCGCCCATCGCAACCAACATATTGGCTAAATCGACTACTTCTGGCTCTAAAGCACAATTGCCCAAAACGGTTGTGCCTTTCGCCAATGCTGCTGCCATAATGACGTTTTCAGTACCACCCACTGTCACCATATCAAATGAAAAGTGGCAGCCAATCAGTTTGCCGCCCTTGGGAGCTTGCGCTTTTACATAGCCGTTCTCTACGCTGATCACTGCACCCATTGCTTCAAATGCTTTTAGATGCTGATCAACAGGGCGCGACCCAATCGCACAACCACCTGGCAACGACACTTCTGCTTCGCCAAAACGGGACAATAGTGGACCTAACACCAAAATTGACGCGCGCATGGTTTTTACCAAATCATACGGCGCATAAAAGTTATCAATAGTTTTGGTATCACAAGTGACCGTATCATCTTGTTTTTGGATATCAATACCCATACCACTGATCAATTCAATCAATGTTCGCACGTCTTTTAATGACGGTACATTGTGCAATGTCGTTGGAGTCTCAGCCAATATCATCGCGGCAAGCAATGGCAAGGCGGCATTTTTGGCGCCTGAAATAGTAACTTCCCCTGCGATACGACTACTACCAGTGATTAAAAATTGATCCATAAAGGTGACAACCTAGCGATGAGTATAGAAAATGGTGAAAACGAGCAGTAAAGAATCCTTATGTCTGTTAAACGAACTCTTCGATTGCCAGTTAATAGATAGCTATATAATTAGCCTTTTGATTGAGCGTCCCACTCAGCAGGCGTTAGCGCTTGAATATTGAGGGCGTGAATATCGCCACTCGCAATCTTATCATTAACCAGCGTATAAATGGCTTGTTGACGTTGAACCGCGCGTTTGCCTTCAAAGCTTGCATCAACCACGCGTACATCAAATTTATTGCCTTGATGGGCAGCTTGGATAAAAGCGTCTGGGAAGTGAGTCTGTAAAAATGCGATCAAATCGTCAGCGTTCATGCTCATAAAATAGTCTGCCTTAACGTTTAGAATAGGGTATAGATTTAAAGTGATGACATTATAACAAGAGTTTGCCTATCTTACAGTACTGTCTTGCTCAAGTGTATTTGGGCACTGAAACCGTATCGAAAAATAAGCAGTCAAAAGCCCATGATATGAATAACAACAAGCTATTTGAGCATTGTGTCTAGATACGTCACTACTTGCGCACGCACATCATTGACCCAGCGTAGCGGCGGTGCCATTGCTCCAATGATAGTTGCGTGACTCGCGCCTTCGATCTCACCAGTCTGCACCGTTACCCCTGCCTCTTTCAATGCTTGCGTCATTTTGAGTGCATTGGTTGGATGCACCACTTTATCTTTTTCTGCGGTTAATAACAAATATGGTGGCTGTGCCCCTTTGATCTGACGATCAGGCATGACTTGATCAGGTGTGGCATCCGAGGGAAAAGCTGACGCACTACTAAACTTACGGAAGTCATAACTGTAAGGCCCTGCAATACCGATAACCGTCGCAACGTCTGTCGGCTTAATACCATAGGGCGCTAAAAAGTCTTCGTTGGCGACGGCTGCGACTGCATTAAACGCGCCAGCAGAGTGTCCCATGACAGCAACATGTGACGGATCAGAATGCAGGCTGGCCGCATTCTCGATACTCCAAGCAATTGCTTGGGCCGTATCATTGATATAATCAGGGTAGACATGCTCGGGCACCTTACGATAATTAATCACTGCGGTGACATAACCTGCCTGCGCTAAGCTTTGACCGACAAAGGCATATTGATCTTTATTACCACTCTCCCAAGAACCGCCATGCACGAATACCACCATAGGGTAGTCATTATTGATAGCGCTTTGGGCTTTCATTGCCTGCGCTAAGGGTTTGGGATAATACACGTCCAGATCTTATAATGGCTTATCACCATATAAGATATCTTTGCTCACCCCTACGCCGCCACTAGAAGTAATACCGTTAACAAAGCCTAGTGGTGATAATGCCTGTGCGCTTTGGGTGGCAAGCGCAATGCTGCCTAGCGCCAATGCTGCCGCTCCTACAACCCTTAGTCTGCGCGAGTATTTACCAAAAGAGTTATGATCAGAGTTCTTGCAGTTGTTCGCACCTGTCTTTTGTCTTATGTGATTTACCGAATCCTTCATTGCCAATACCTATAGTTATGAATTTTATAGATATGCATCTTATAGTTATGAATCATGCCTAACATCGTGAGCGCTCTATAGTCTCATTAGAACCTCTGATGCTGTGACGTTTTACTCTTGATATAGTACTCACTGGCTGAGGATTTCTCGTGCTCTTACTGTTATATCTATTTAGGCTTATTGTGATTAATATCAAAAAAAGCTACTAGCATCCTATGATGTGACTGGTATCACATATAGCTAAGTAGCTATTATACAAGCTCTTATTTATCGTCAATCATTGCTTGGTAGACTCAGCTTGGCAAACTCAGTAGTTTTACTGATTTTGATAGAGATCAATATATGGACTTGATGAGGGTTGCGCCGTAGTCGCCTCTTCTTCTGTTATCACTATCGGCGTTGCCGTACTGAGAGCGGCATCCTGGACAGCTGGTGCGACTGCCGGATTGGCTAGGTTATTCTCGTACATAATATCATCATCACCGATTTTGACTCCTCTATCATCGACAATCGTGGTCAGCAATACCAGCTCAGTTACCCCAACGGTACTATTGGCAATATCAATCAAATGACTTTGCTGAGTGGGCGTCATGCGTCCCATAATATAAACCACGCCATTATCGGTGACTGCTTTTAGCTGTGAGGCTTTTACTCCGTCGCTAGCCGCTACTTTTGCCATGAGCTTTGAGGTGATATAACCATCATGAACCGTTGAGCTATAGCCTTTTGAGGCGCTCACTTCCATCTCATTGTAGACACGGCGCACATCTGGCATGGAGCTGACGACTTTTTCTACTTCAGCTTTGAGCGCTTCGGTCGGCACTTCGCCTGTGAGGAGCACTTCACTATTGAAGCTATCGATACCCATACGACTGGTCTGCTGCAAGTCTTCTTTTAGCCCATACACATTGATTTTTGCGGTATGCTCGATACTCCGATCAAGCAAACGCTGGGGTATCGTGCGCTCAGTCATGGGTACACCATAAGTCCCTTCTGTGCTGTTGGTCAGGTAATTGGTGGCACAGCCCGTACTGACAACACAGGCAGCAAGTATAATACCAGCCTTCATATAGCGTGATGAACCAAAAATAGCAGTGCGCAAATGCATCCGTGTCATTGTTTACCTCGTAGAGCATGGTGACAGTTTTATAAATTTATCAATTCGATTGATTGATAAGAGCCACCTCTAATCATTATGGACAATCTCTCATTAACCGCTACTTTACTGAATTTTGCTCAGTAGCGGTTAGGCTTTTGGTAACGAGTATTGCTCGTCACATTCAGTCAATCAGTCTGGACATCGTATATCTGCATGATACATGATGCTACCAAGCACTGGCGATAAAGGCACCTTGAAGCCACTCTGGCTGATGGTCTAGTGCCTTCTCTTTTGCCAGCAGTTTAACTGACGTATCGTAAGCCACGACATCAAAGCGGCAGTCATAGTGAGCATATTCAGGATAGTGCTGCAAAAAACACTGCGCCGTTTTGATGATTTTTCGCTGCTTGCTTGGTGTGACGCTGAGCGCCGCATCTCCGTAGGTTGAACGCTTTCTTTGACGAACTTCAATAAAAACCAGCGTGGGCCATGCAGGCCCTGTCTCAATCATAATCAGGTCAATCTCGCCTACTTTTGGCTGTTGCCAGTTTTGCACCAATAGTCTCAGCCCTTGTTCCTGCAAAAACTCACACGCCTGCTGCTCAAACAAACGTCCTTGATGCTGTTTTGGTGAGGTAAGGCTCATGGGTTTGTGAGTGGGCATACCGCAAGCTCGTCTGATGAACATTTGAGAATTATCATAGCACAACATGCTAAACTAGGGTGTGTTGACAATTACCGTAAATGGATAATCGTCGCTGCTAAATAGATATT
>NZ_JAKDJE010000118.1 GCF_030454045.1 Psychrobacter sp.
TATGCAGGCGTTCTATAATATTAATTAGCGTTGCACTTGGTGTGTTAATCTAAGTTTTCATTATTTATCATGCTTTAGATGCTATAGCTATCAAAGATAAAGGTATCCTTACAAAAATCTGGATTTAGTCTGTCAATAAACTTATACTGGCGCCGTCCTATCTTTGTAACGGATCATTTGCCGAATCTCCCCCTCAAATCTGATTGTGCTATGCTTATTTTTAGTATGATCTGTACGCTATTAGACATATGCTAAGATTACTTATTTACTTGTAGGAAACCTTGCTTTATGCCGACTTCTAGTCTCATTGTATTCAATAAGCCTTATGGCGTCCAAAGTCAGTTTAGAGATGACAGCAACAACAACCATACCACCTTATCGCAGTACTTTACCGATAAGTCGCTACGCGTGGCGGGTAGGCTTGATGCAACCTCAGAGGGCTTACTTATTTTGACTGATGATGGCTGGGTCAATAAAGCGATCACTCATCCACCAAAAGCCAATGCCGGACGCAAACAAGGTAAGACTTACTTAGTACAAGTTGAGGGCATTCCTACTGATGAGCAGCTCAATCAGCTTAGACGTGGCGTGGTTCTCAAAGATGGCAAAACCCTACCTGCCGAAATCAAACACGTCAGTGAAGATGAGCTACCCATGACGCTCTGGCAACGTCATCCGCCGATACGTGAGCGTAAAAGCGTACCGGACTCATGGTTGATACTGACGATTTATGAAGGTAAGAATCGCCAAGTCAGACGTATGACCGCGCATGTCGGCCTACCTTGCTTGCGCTTAATACGTTGGTCGGTTGCAGGGTTTGAATTGGGAGATTTGGCGGTTGGTGAATCTATGTGTGTCCAATTAAGCCGAGAGCAATATCAGCAGTTGGGAATTGTGAGATAGCTGGTAGATCTATACGCTTCACTCCTCATATAATTTCATATAAAGTAAATATATTACGACTTATTAAACATAGTGTCTCGAATGAGTAAGGTTTATCTGCTAAGATTCAGCACGTCATTGGTTATGTAAAATAGGCCTATTGTCTCATTTGGCCTTCTTATAGTAGGGATATGTCATGATTGCTTCTCATCGTTTTGTTCTGCTAGCCACCAGCATGTCTGCTGCAATGCTATTAAGTGCGTGTCAGCCAGCAGCAGATAGCCAATCAGCCCCTGTAGAGGAAGCGGCTCCGCCGATGACTGACATGACTCATGCCGAGCATGAAAATATGAATGATGAGACATTGGCAGACAGCGACAATGTCGCAGATGATGCTCAAATGACCGATATGCTCAGAGACTACACCAAGGCGATGACGAGCATGCACGATGAGATGATGATCGGGATGGGTTACAACGATCCTGATACCGCGTTCGCCAAAGGTATGCTTGGCCATCATCGCGGTGCGATAGATATGGCAAAAATCCAGCTAAAATATGGTACAGATGACGCGATGCGCCAGCTTGCCCAAGACATCATCACAGCGCAGCAAGCTGAGATTGATATTTTAAATAAATGGCTTGCCAGCCACCCTGACGCAGCTAAGCCCAAACCAGACACCCCTGCCATGCAGCAAGCCTATGCTCAGAGTATGGAGGATATGCACGGTGAGATGACATTGGGGATTGCCGATCCTATGCCTGATATGGCCTTTGCACGCGGGATGCTACCGCACCATGTGGGCGCTGTAGATATGGCAAAAATCGAGTTAGAATATGGTACTGATGAAGAGATGCGTGAGTTGGCACAGCATATCATCGACACTCAGCAACCTGAGATTGAGCTCATGCAAAACTGGATTGCAGCGCTTGAAGTGACAAACACTGCTGAAAGCGATGATACGGACGCTGATGTTGTCACATCTGATGACACGACTGAAAACAAGAAGTCTGTCAGTGAGGACCCTGATACTAAAACCAAGGAAGAGTAGCTAGCCATTCAGCATACCAAAAAACCTTCCAGCTATTACTTGAACCCCCTAATAACCATATTTGCTTATTAGGGGGTTTTGCTTTGCTTACTTATATCTCTCGATGTCACTATGCTGACTGACGCTTCATCACATCCAGCCATGGCTCCCAAGCGGATTCTGCTTGCTTAGGATCGCTATGATCTGCTAACGCTGGATCACCTTTTATTAAGCGCAGACTGACCTTATGAGGAAATGCTTTTTCAGGCATATCACTGTCATCCCCGTCAGCTTGTGGCAGTGCATCAGGTTGCACCTGCACACACATCAGCTCATCGCGGCGAAACAGATGACACTCAACAGTGCGCGCTGCATTACTGAACGACGCTAATTGCTTACTGTCCGCCTTGATGCCATCAATCGCGATAATGATATCATGGGCTGAGATACCTGCTTTGGCAGCCACACTACCGCGGTTCACTCGATTGATTTTGAGTCCAGCAGGTGTCTCATTACAGCGCATACCCCAAGGAACATACTTATCCGCGGTCTCTTTGGTATTGACCTGCATTTTGACACCGTTTGCGAGCAGTAGCGACTCAATTGGCAGTTCTTCTACCCCATTGACATAACGATGTTCAAAATCCTCCCACTCTGCCTGCGGCATAAACTGCCCAATTACGTCGCCCATATCCACGCTATTGATGCCGATACGCTTGCTGTCATTTTGCTTTGCTTGCGTATAAAATGCTTTGACCACGTCAAACAAACGATAGCGACCATCTGTATTTTTTAGCAATATCAAATCCAGACACAATGCCACCAATGCGCCTTTATTGTAGTAACTGATACCAGCATTGCCCGTATTTTCATCGCTACGGTACAGTTTAATCCACGCATCAAAGCTTGACTCTGCGACACTTTGACTGCCGCGACCAGGCGTCTGGTAGTAGCGATTGATTTGTTCCGCTAGCAACCTGAGGTAGTTTGGTTTATCGATGACACCAGATGCTTGCAACATAAAATCATCGATATAAGACGTAAATCCTTCAAAAACCCAAAGCATCGGGGTGAATGCTTCATGGCGTAAATTAACATCGATCATGACATCAGGGCGCACCGTTTTCACCCACCACGAGTGAAAATACTCATGACTGCATAATCCCAAAAACCGCTGATAATCCGTGCTTGGTAGTTTTGGCTCATCGGTATTTGGTAAGTCACGGCGCGGGGTAATCAGACTCGTAGAGTTGATATGCTCAAGTCCGCCGTAATCCTGACCACTGGCAAACGTCATAAAGGTATAATCATGAAAGGGTGCATCCCCCAGCCAGTCCAGATAAGTCTGACAAATCTGAGTAACGTCTTGCTGTAGCCTGCCCATATTGGCACTATGCTTTCCTGAGAGATAAAAGCTGTGATGAAGCGTCTGATGCTGATTGTCTTGAATAATAAAATCAAATTTATTCTGCGCTGCAATCTCAAAAGGATAATCAATCAGCTCATGATAATTATCTGCCCGTAATTGATAACAGTGCCGTTTATCTTCGCTCTGACCATCAACGCGCAGATGCGTAGATGCCAAACCACATGCCAAGATTACATGACTTTCTTCTTTATCTACCAAAAACGACTTTGGAACCATCAAGCTGACTTGTACTGGAATCTGCTCTTGCCCGTCGACCGCGAGTGCAAGTGAGGTAAAATTACCATACAGACGCTGCTGATCGACATAGGCAGTACGTACCGATAGGTCGTAGCAGTAGACTTCGTATTCGACGACTACCCTTTGTCCTGCTGTGATAGTGGGAAGTTGCCACGTATGTTTATCTACCTTTTGTGCACGATAAGTTTCAGAAAGCCCGTCACCTTCTTTTATTTGGCTGTCTGTTACTCGATAATGCACAGCGGTGATGTTGCGAGCAAACTCGCGCATCAGATAACTGCCTGGTATCCATGCTGGTAGCCAAAGCTGAGGCGCATCACCTGTTGCCATAAAAGACAGTGACACATCCACCAAATGCTCAAAAAAACGGGCAAAATCGAATTGGTAGCTGATATTAGCTATATCGTTAGTATTATCGTGGTTCACTGGGTCGCCGTTTGATGACGGATTAGTCGCCGTATTTACAGATAACGTCATAACATTTCTCTTCCTTATTTTATTATTATGGTAGGAGCCCTTCTCAAAAAACGCAACTCCCAAACCCTGAGTGTCCAGTAGTTATCGATTAACTATAGAAAATAGCAGTTATTATTGTAAATTGTGGCATTAATTGGCATTTTTTATGTTTTTTGCCTTGAAACTTACATACGCCATCTCAATTAAAGATGCTAACTGCTAAAGTTACTCTAATAAACTGATGATAATTGACTAATACTGTGGCTATTTGGTTGGCTTGCTGATTGGCTTTTTTAGGTTTATTGCAACCGTATTTAATTTTTTACATAGATATATTTAGGATATTTTATGACTACTATCGCAAAAGATACTGCCGTCAAATTCAATTACACATTAAAAGATGACGAAGGCAATATCCTTGATCAGTCTCCAGAAGGTCAGCCACTTGCTTATCTACATGGTCATAGCAACATCATCCCAGGCCTAGAATCACAATTAGAAGGCAAATCTGCTGGCGAAAAAGTCAACGCAGTGGTTGAGCCTGCTGATGGCTATGGCGAGTATCAAGAGCAAGCGGTACAGCGCGTACCACGCGAAAACTTCCAAGGCGTTGATGATATTCAGCCTGGTATGCAGTTCCAGTCAGAAGCTGGTGGCCAAGTTATGCTAGTTACTGTAACTGACGTAAACGATCAAGAAGTGACTGTTGATGCAAACCATCCATTGGCTGGTAAGCGTTTGACATTTGACGTTGAAATCCAAGAAGTACGTGCAGCAACTGAAGACGAACTAAACCATGGCCATGTACATGGCGCAGGTGGCGTTGAGCACTAATCTCTTCTAGAGTATAGTGAAAACGATTAGACGATAAGCTATTAAATTTATGGGGCTGTCCTAGATAACTAGTTCAAACCCTGTTTAACCCATTGTTTTAATTGT
>NZ_JAKDJE010000119.1 GCF_030454045.1 Psychrobacter sp.
TATGCAGGCGTTCTATAATATTAATTAGCGTTGCACTTGGTGTGTTAATCTAAGAATATAAAAGTAAGAGTGTCACTATAACACAGCACTCATAGAGCGTCGTTGCACTCTGTCCGTCTCTTGTAATATCAAGCTAAAAAACAAAACCATCTACTGTGGATACACTGAATTTGATGAATGATTACTGCCGCTAAGCTGGCGCGCGCGACAATTGAGTCTATCTATTTCACCATTAATTGTCATCATAAAATCACTAGAAGTAGACGTGGTGACATAAGCGATAAATCATAAAAAAATCCCCCTATCTAGGGCAGATAGAGGGAAGGAGAAACCTGAAAATTACGATAGCTTATAAAAACCAGTTAGGCGGCTTTTTTGCTGATACCAATAGAGCGAAAAGCATTCTTTAAGTTATTATTATGCTCAAGAATTTTTTGTTCAATCTTAGCATAATCATGCTTGAGCTTATCATCAGCCTCGTGCAAGCGATCAGCGAACTCTGTCTTTTTAAGTTCAATTGTTTTTGCTTTTAGCGTTTGCCACTCTTCAACTGTCTGCGTAAAGGCATCATATTCAAACTTAATGCGATCTTGGAAGCTCTTCATCGCATGAGTTAAGTCAATACCGCCACCAGTCGCGGTATCGATTTTCTGCTGAGCTGCTTTAAATTGCATTTGAACTTCGGCATGCTTGATGGTCGTATCATCGACCGTGCGCAGATCAGAGGTCAACCCAAGTTTTGATAAGCCAGCAATCAACCATTTGGTTGGATCATACTGCCACCATTTTACGCCATTACGATAGTCGTACTGGAAGAAGTGATGATAGTTGTGATAACCCTCACCCCATGTAAATATCGCTAAAATGAAGTTATCACGGGCAGTGTTGGTATCTGTATAAGGACGGCTACCAAACATATGACACAATGAGTTAATGAAGAAAGTAAAGTGATGCGTCAATACCAAGCGCAGCAAACCTGCCAACACAAACGTGCCCCAAACATCACCCAACAACCAACCAATAGCCGCCACCAAACCAACATTAGTGGCTAGTACCCATAGGCCATAGTATTTATGCTGTACCTGTAGGACTTTGTCTTTGGTCAAGTCAGGAATATTTTTGTAGTCAAAGTTGCCGCTAGGATAGTTACGTAGCATCCAGCCGATATGGCTGAACCAGAACCCGCGTTTTGCCGAGTACGGATCGTCCATCACATCATCGACATGACGATGATGAACACGGTGACCTGAAACCCAGTCAAATGCAGACCCTTGTACCGCTAGGGTAGATCCTAGCAATAAAAAGTTTTTGACGATTGGATGCGCTTTGTAAGCACGGTGTGCCAACAGGCGATGATAACCAGCGGTGATACTAATGCCAGTCCATACCATAAAGGCACCAAATACACCCCAAACAGGGGCGCTTACATCATGAGTAAACAAATACCATGGTGTAATGATAGCAGCAGCAATCGGCGTCGTTACCAAAATAGTCGCTGGAATCCAGTTGATTGGCGCTTTTTTGAATTCAAACTCACGCATATCAATGCTTTGCTCTTTTGTAAGAACATCCGTTTGCTCAGAAGCGTTAGCATAGCTACGTTTTGTCGTAGGCTGCTCATTAAGGGCCATTTGCGCTTTCTTTTCGTCAAAACGAGTCTTGAAACGCGTTACTTGAGTACTGGCGCTCTTAACGAGGGTATCGCCAGATTTGATAGCGAAACGTAAGCCTTTAAGCGGTAAGCCAAGTGCTTTTTTTGCAATCATATAATATCCTTAACGGTATTAATCTAAGTACCCATAGTACCTTAAAATACGTATAAAGTGAACACTTATACACTATAAAAATATTGCTAAATAACAATAACTTGTATAAATTATAGAACGTATGAGTCAAAAATATCGATGACTTATCGGGTGTGAGGGGAAAGTGTAAGCAACAGGGGATAAATGTAGGCGCTATAAAAGCCAAAGAAGCTGGACTAAACAGTCATAAACACCCAAATGGCTTAACGTAATAGTAGTTGACTGGGAAAGTCGGTAATAATCACGTCTGTCTCCCATTTTATGAGCTGCTCAATGGTATCAATATCATTAACCGTCCAAGCACTCACGGGTAGCCCGTAACGGTGACTGTGCTTGATAATCGCTTGGGTTAAAAGCGGATAATGGATACCCAATTGAACGCAGCCAAGCTGTAGGGCAGTGTATGTCGCTTTTGCCAAGGCATCTGACGTACGAATAAGCAACCCGCGCGGCATACAAGACAGCAGTTTGTGACGTTGTAACCGATTGTGTAGCTCCACATCAAAACTCGTTAGCACAACAGGCAATGTAGCAAGCGGCGTACTTATAAATGCTTGCGCAAGTGCTTCGACCAACACCGCATAATTGGTGCGATTGTGCGTTTTGATCTCAAGCTCAATAATTCGAAACCCTTTTAGCGCAGGCAAAATATTGGCCAAGGTCATAATTGGCTGCCCAAACTGCAAACGGCATTGAATCTCTGTGAGCCCGAGCTGATCAACACGGGACTGTTGACCACACATACGCTCTAAATTATCATCATGAAACACAATCAAATGACCATCAGCGCTCAGCTGGATATCAAACTCAACCCCTGACAAACCTTTTGGCGCTAAGTGTTGAGAGTACTCGAAGCCTGAAAAAGTGTTCTCTAGGCTCTCGCCTCGAGCGCCGCGATGGCCCAATAAACGCGTGTTTTTAAGATTGATCATATCAAAGGATTACTGACTGACTTTATGAGCCATCATATAGGGTCGCAGCATCAGCGTCTAATAAAATCTGTGCCTCAGTCGTTAGGTGTTATATCTGTGGTTGCAGCGGCTGGCTTTCTAGTATTTGTTATGTTTTTGCAACCAAAGGCAGGTTTTACCTACAATCAGGGGCACTATTTGTATATCCATAGGCTACACTAATGACCATTTCAACCAAACACCGTATAATGATGTGGTTTTCAAATCTATCGCAGACCGTTAATGACACCATTGTTTTATAAGTCTGCCATGCAGTTTGAGTGTTAAACACTGTCCATCAGTGGCGGTAAGAACCTGTAAATTGGGAGTAAAGTAAATATGAGCGTAGCAAATATAAGTTTGAGCAAGTGGCATAAAGTGGCTGGAATTGGAATCGTATGTGGTTTGGCGCTTGCAGGCTGTGATCGCTCAGAAAACGAAGATGCTGCTGATACATCAGAGATGACAGAGCAAGAGCCCGCCGTGGTTGAAAGCGATGTGGCGCCTGCAGTCAGTTGTGATGACCCAATGGTGCAAGATCGTCTAAAAAATGCGCTAGAAAACACCATCAATCAACAAGCGCAAGCATTGGCTGCCAATTATGCCAATGACGCTGAAATTAGCCTACAAAGCGGCGTTGTCACTGAAAAAACCAATGGTGTCGTTATTGATGTACAAAATGCTGCCATACTACAAAAAGCGAATGACAATGGCATGACCACTTGTCAAGCAAGTGTCAGCATGACACTGCCAAGTGAAGACTTGTATCAAGCCAGTCAGGTTCAAGCGGCGAATAATCAGCCAAGTCTGCAATCTCGTTTGGCGCAGGACAATATCCGTATCAATAATAACATGCTCGTGGATGATGTCTTCACTTATGTTGTGGGTACTCAAGGCGGGCAGGTACGTACGCGTATCGCTGGACAGCCAGCGCTGATTACCGTAGTCGCAGACGTAATGGCGGGTTCGGCATTCAAAGCTGCCATGGATGAGCAGCGTGCTGAGCGCCGTGCAGCTGCCCAAAACAATGACAACCAAACCGTACCCGCGCGCCAGCAGTCAAGAACTGTAACGCCAGTTGAGCCGATTCGTCCTACTGAACCTGCGACGCCGCCAACCATCAATAATCCTACCAATGACCAAAGCAGTTCATCGTCAAACAACCAAGCAGCGGCTACGACGAATACGGATACCAAAAAACCTGCAACACCAGCGACGCCAAAAGCAGTACCTAAAGATGAAACCATAGATATGGTCATCATTGAAGATGACAGTGCCACTTATTAATTTTGCCATTCTATGAATAATTAGTAGTCGGTAGTTAATACATACTATTAAATAGTAAAAACCCCCGCAGCACTCATGTTGCGGGGTTTTTATCAGCGAAAAATCAACCCAGTTTAGAAAGTGCTAGTAAGATTGGGTTTGACTCACTAGCGATTGTCAGCGAAGTGTTGCAAAACTTGACTGTCCCATAGTACTTCAGAGACTTGTTCGGGATCTGTACAAAATCGTGCGGCGACAAACAGCCAATCAGACAGACGATTGATAAAGCTGATAGCGGTACCACGTATCGCAGATGGGCGCTGCTTTTGCAAAGAGACGGCTTGGCGCTCCGCTCGGCGACACACACTACGTGCGACATGCAACTGGCTGACCAGTACAGATCCTGTAGGCAAAATAAAGTCTTTGAGCGGTGGCAAGGTGGTATTCATCATATCGATTTGTTGCTCTAGCCACTCGATATGGGTGGCATTAACCCCTTCGTATTCTGGCATGGCAAGCTCACCACCGATATTGAAGAGTAGGTGCTGGATAATCACTAAGGCTTGAGAGACATCTTTGCTGATAGATTGGCCTTTATTTTTCTGTAATTGAGCGCGTACCAGTCCAATGTGTGAGTTAAGCTCATCGATATCACCCATAACATCGAACAGTTTGTCAGCTTTGCTAAGGCGACTGCCATCAGCCATACCAGTACTGCCGTCATCTCCAGTGCGCGTGTATATTTTGCTTAATCGATTGCCCATCTTTTAATCCTTAGTGGTTTTATTGTTGAATAATGCGAGGTGCATGCTCATTGTAGTATTTTACGCCTGTTTTCGCTAAGATAACGGGTTATGTTTTATATTGCGATCTGAGCGATATCTAATTTTCAACATTATAGGGCGTGTTGAACATTCGACCATGGCACTGACAGCGACTATTTTTTAGGC
>NZ_JAKDJE010000004.1 GCF_030454045.1 Psychrobacter sp.
AGCCAATTGTTGAGCCTGAGCCAATTGTTGAGCCTGAGCCAATTGTTGAGCCTGAGCCAATTGTTGAGCCTGACGCAAATGATTCTCAGTTAGCAGTACCATTAGATGAAGATCCTCGTACTTTATTACGCTGCGCACCTCAAGAGTTGACAGGGGAGTGGAACTCGGAAAAATGGGATTATTGGCTACAGACAGCTCGTGAGGCAGAAGTGTTGGCACAGGATGAGTTGGCACTTGCCCGTCAAGGTACGATGGTAGGTCAATGTAATGGCACAGCCACGTTTTTGACCAGTGTTGATAGTAGACATTTACAAGCGACTTTCCAGCAGTTAGCTGCTAAGCTGCAGCAACAGTTCACAAGTGCAGAGATTGATTTAAAAATTGATAGTAGTATTATGCAAAGCGATGACAAAACACCAGAGCGTCGCCAGCAAAAACGTCTGGAGCAAGCCAAAACTGTTGCTGAGACGAAATTGCTACACACTCCAGTAATGCAATATTTGACTGAGCGCGGTGAAGGAAAAATGGGTAAAGTACAGCTATATTAAGTTTCAAAAAAAGCTGTTATTAACCTCATTTAAAAATATAGATATGTTTTAGCAGTGGTTTTATATAAAATATCAAGGTGATATTGTGCTATCGCCTTGATATTTTTTGTTTTTATTGAATAAGCAATTTGCTTTCTTAAAAAATGAAAAATATTTAATAACGATAATATAAAGCAAAATTCGTTATAATGGTTAAGTTAGATTAAAAACTGAAATGAAGTTTAGGTGAGAATATGTTGGATAATTTACGCGGTATGGCTGTGTTCGCCAGTGTGGTCGGACACGGCTCTTTTAGTGGTTCTGCTCGCGAGCTTGGTATTACCACCAGTGCAGTCAGTCAGCAAATTCGTTCGCTCGAAAATGAGCTGGGTGTGGTGTTATTACATCGCTCGACTCGTAAGCTCAGCTTAACGGAAGCTGGTGAGAGCTTTTATGAGTCTGCAAAAGATGTGGTCAGTGCTGCCGAACAAGGTCGGATCAAAGTCAATCAATTGCGAGATGAGTTGGCGGGTAGTTTGCGTGTATCAACGACGCCTGAGCTTGGTGTGAATCATATATTGCCAGCGCTCTCCACATGGATGGCGGCACACGATGATTTGAGCGTGACCTATCTTGCAGACAACCACTATATCGATATGATTGATGAGCGTATCGACATCGCCATTCGCATGAGTCCATCGATTAATGACTCGAGTCTAAGTAGCCATCCTCTCACCGATGTGCGCCAGTTACTCGTGGCTTCACCCCAATATCTGCGTCAGCATCCTAAGATTAATACACCAAAAGATTTGGCTGATCATCAGCTCATTTGTATCGAAATCATGAAAGATGCCAATCAAGTCGATATGATCAAGACGGAAACGAACAAAAAAACGCGTGTGAAAATGAACTCGCGTATCTATACCAATAACGTTTTTATGGCGACAACGTTAGCTAAAGAAGGCCATGGCTTGGTGAGAATGATGGAAATGGACATCAAAAAAGAGCTTGAGAGCGGAGAGCTGGTAGAGGTGCTAACCGGTTATCAATTGCCAAGTTTTGTATTATATGCTGTCACCTTAAACCGTGATCAACAGCCAGCTAAAATTACTCGTTGCCTAGAAGTATTAAAAAAGTACTTTCATGCCAACTAATCGCTGCTCACACTAAGTACAAATCGTTTTAAGAAGTAGTCAGCAAAAAGCCTACGGATATCATCAACCATAGGCTTTTTTTATGTTAGTTATATCTAAGTTTTAAGGGGCTTTAGAATGAAGGTCTCAATAGATCGACCAAGCGATCAGCGACTTGTATGCTCTCATCACGGCTCATATTGAGCGGGGGTAGCAAACGCACCACATGCCCACCCGTCACATTGATGATGAGGTTTTGCTCATCACGGGCGCGATCTACCAGTTGGCTACAGTCCATATCCTCTGGCAGCGCAATACCAATCATCATACCAGCACCGCGACTGCTCACACCATGCTGTCCTAGTGCATTGACTATACTCTCTCGGATAAATAGTCCTTCCGTCACCGCGTTTTCCATGATGTCGCTATTTGCAAGCACATCGTACACACTATGTACCACACGACTGGCTAACGGTGTGCCACCGTAAGTAGAGCCATGGCTCCCTGCGCCAAATAAGCCATTGGCACGGCCACGTACCATACAAGCGCCGACTGGAAATCCATTGCCCAAACCTTTGGCAGTGGTTAATACATCAGGACGAGCATTGCTATGCTGATAGGCAAAATACTGGCCAGTACGACCATTGCCGGTTTGCACCTCATCAAGCATAAATAGCCAGTTGTGGGCGTCACATTCTGCCTGTAGTTGCTCTAAATACGTAAAACCGTTATCTGCCGTATTGAGACCACCTTCTCCTTGAATAGGCTCTACAAAAATAGCGCAGATCTCTTCATAATCCAGTGCAGCCTGCTGAACGGCAGCAATGTCACCAAATGGTACACGAATAAAGTCATCGTCTAGCGTATAAAACCCTTCACGAGCTTTTGGATTGGCAGTGGCTGATAAAGATAGCAATGTACGACCGTGAAAGGATTGCTCCATAACAATCACTTTTGGACGCACAAAGTCTTGCTGCGATGCATATAGGCGAGCAAGCTTTAGTGCCGCTTCATTGGCTTCAGCGCCACTGTTGGCAAAAAATACGCTGTCCATTTGGGCGGCGTTACATAACACCTCTCCTGCGCGCTCTTGCCAGTCGATACCGAACAAATTACTCGTATGAACCAAGGTAGATGCCTGCTGCTGAATAGCATCGGTTATCTGTGGATGGCAGTGCCCTAGTCCGCAAACTGCGATGCCAGTTAAGGCATCTAAGTATGGCGTATCGTCTTTTGTATATAGCCAACTGCCTGCACCGCGGGTAAAGCTGATGGGTTGACGATTATAAGTAGGCATAAGGTAAGTAGCAGACATGTAAAACATCCTTGGTATAATAAGTTGGATAGAGAGGTAAGTTATAGCTCGTCAGAAAAAGGCGTGGTTTCAGCAGGTAGAGTATAGTCTTCGTTTGCCCACGCGCCCAAATCAATGAGCTTACAACGACTGCTACAAAATGGCTTATATTTATTGTCTTGCCAAGCAGTTTGAGTGCCGCAGCGCGGGCAAGGGTAGGTTTTGGGAGCTGTGTTGGGAGTAGAGTCAGTCATAATAAAGGTGACAGTATCCTTGATGTTGTTAGTATTATTGGTGCCAAGCAGTCACTGGCCGTCATATAAATGACGATGGATTTGGGAGGGCTGGCTATCGCTATATTACTATTCGATGAGATTGGCTATATAATAGCATGGGGCAGAATAATGACAAAAGATAAATGCTTTAAGGATAGTAGATGACAGACCATATTGAGCTTACCCATCAACAAGAGCGTGCTTTTCAACCACAAAAGCTCTCCGCACCGCGTGATTTTATTACACCAACAATTATCAGCGAAAATACAGACGACAAACCGCTAATACTGGAGATTGGCGCAGGGAAGGGCAAGCATGCGCTGAGTTTTGCTATGCAAAATCCTGATAAGCATTTGATAGCGATTGAACGTACTCGCAATAAGTTTGACGCTTTCTCAAAACTGGCTAAGCAACAAGACCTACCAAACCTAGATGCGATCCATGCCGATGCCATCGCTTGGATAGTATATGCCATCAAACCCAATAGTGCGGCCAAAATTTTTATTCTTTATCCCAATCCTGAGCAACATAATCCTAACCAGCAGTGGCTCAATATGCCTTTTTTTGAATTTCTCTTGTCTCGATTAAAGGTGGGTGGGGAGATCGTACTGGTTACGAACATCGAATCATATATGGACAATGCAGAGCGGCAGGCAGCCAAGCTATGGTGCCTGCCAAATAGCCGTCATCGAGTACCAACTGACAGTCAGCGTACGCACTTTGAAGTGAAGTATCTGGCTCGGGAAGAGGTGTGCTGGGAGCTTAATATCTGTAAGCCAAAATGGTATAAAACCCGGTTTGATAGTTGGCATGCCAACCACGATCGTAAATATAATAGCCTAAGCAAATAAATGTAGAAAATAAAAAGCCCTCACTAAGGGACGGCAAAAATTTTACTAGATACAAAATTATAAGTAAGGTTTCACCAAGTTATTAGAGTTGGTATGAGCATCGAGAACTGTCAAAAGCGTATAGGCACCAATAAACTTACGGCTTATGAACATAAATTCTTTTGGTGGAAGATTGAATTCAAAAGACTGCATAGAGCGAGTAGCAGCAGCAGACAAGCGAGAGTGTAAATCACTATTTGCCCAAATATAACGCTTTTGCTCGTCTAAACACTGAGTAGGAATGTCTTCATTTATATTCGGGTTGCTAAAGGGCTCGGTCGCCAATAAGAACAATGAGGCAATATCAGAACGTACCTTATTGCTCATGCTGTCAAAAAAATCATAACCTGTCATCGCAAGTGTCATTGCATGATGGTCATGGTGATATCCTGCTTTTAATAATCCACGTGCAATCGTCAATAAGTTATTATCGAACTGTCGAATCGCGCCAAAATCTAAAAGCACCAGCTTATCGATATCATCTCCATTGTCACTGACTCGAACCAGATAGTTACCAAAGTTAGGATCGGTCTGCATCTCACCCCATACAAAAATCTCTTGCATCATGATCTCGATAGCAGCTTGTCCAATAGCATTACGGCGTTCATGAGACAGTAATTGTAATGCTTCAGAAACGACAGTAATGCCTGGTTCATATGACATGCACAATAGACGTTTTTTTGAGTAAGCCCGATTAATTTTGGGAACAACATAACGAGGATCATGACTCAAACGCTCGTAAAAACGCTCTGTCGTGGCGGCTTCGGCTTCATAGTCAACTTCGTGATGGAGTAGATCACGTATCTCTTCAAACCAAGTATCCAGTGCGCGCGTTTGGGGAACGATATTGCTGACTTTTAGTAAGCGCTTAAACAGAGCCAAGTCAGAATTGATGGCATCGGCCACCCCCGGATACTGAATCTTCAACACGACTTGTTCACCAGTTGCTAATACTGTCGCCCGATGGACTTGGGCAAGAGAAGCCGTTCCAATAGGTACAGGGTCGACGTCAAGCTCATTCAATTTATTGCCTAACAACTGGCGCAATGTTTGCTCGATGGTAGGCCAAGTCAAGGTTGCTGTGTCATCATTGAGCGTCTGTAGAGCACGAGTGATCTCTGGTGGCAATATATGCTCACCATAAATTGCCAGCATTTGACCAATCTTAACAACAGACCCTTTTAGCTTGCCAAGCTCTGATGCCAGATAACTGGCTTGAGCTTCCATAAACGCTTGATTACGTGCGGTGCGTGCTTCTTTATTTAAAAACATACCAGACACGCTATTACCCGCCCAACGACGACCAATGTTTAAGGATGTTTTGGCAATCGACAAGCGGCGATCGAACCCGGAGGTTTTTAGACTATCGATTGATTGTTTTTTGCTAGAAGGTTTAGACGTATCATTTGCCATAAATATAATCATTCATCCAGTTGGTATTGATTTGTGGGTTCGGGACCTACAATACAAGGGAGATGTGATGCACGGGTACAAAATTGTATCATATAAAGCGCATAGGGTTTATGAGCGCAGGCTGGCTGTTGATAGTTAGTTTGTAAGTTAGTTTGTAAGTTACTTTGTAAGTAGCATTCATTGCATCATGCTTTGCCGATTTAATGTTGAAAATCATGCTCAAATCTGCATTATCACTGCGCGGTCGGCTTATTTTGTAAGAGCAGTTGGTTAAAAATCAGTAGGAACAATGAATAGCAAAAAATAAGACCTAGCGCGATGCTAGGTCAAATAATAGTATGAGATATTAGTAGTACTGTCTCAATCAGGCGTATCTAGTAAAAGACGTGCTTCATTTGATAAAGGGCTACTTATTAGACGTTTTCACGCGCAATGGCATGATGACCGATGTCGCGGCGGTACTGAGCACCATCAAAACTAATAGCAGCTGTGATTGCTAGTGCTGCTTGCTGAGCATCAGAAATACTGTCTGCTAAAGCTGTCACACACAATACGCGTCCGCCGTTAGTGACGATTTCGTTTTCATTATCAGTAGAGAACGCTGTACCCGCATGGAATACTTTAACGGTATTATCAGCATTATCTAGCTCTGGCAAGCCTGCGATGACATCGCCCTTTGATGATGTTTCAGGGTAGCCTTTTGATGCAACCACAATACCAAGGGCAGGGCGCGTCTCCCATTTTGCTTCACTTGGTAATTGACCTGCCAACCCCTGTGCAACCAAGTCCACCATTGATGATTGCAAGCGCATCAAGATAGGCTGCGTTTCTGGATCACCAAAGCGGCAATTGAATTCAATTACATAAGGATCGCCTGCTTTGTCAATCATCAGGCCTGCATACAAAAACCCAGTATAAGGGTGTCCTGCGTCTTTCATCGCATCGACGACTGGCTGAATGACTTGTGACATCACTTTGTCATGTACTGATTGAGTGACGACTGGCGCAGGTGAGTAAGCACCCATGCCGCCCGTGTTAGGGCCTGTATCCCCTTCAAAAGCACGCTTGTGATCTTGGCTGGTTGCCATTGGTAAGATGTTGTCACCATCAATCATGCAAATAAAGCTGGCCTCTTCACCTTCTAAGAACTGCTCGATGACCACACGGCTACCAGCATCTCCGAATTTGTTGTCCGCGAGCATGTCATCGATTGCGTCATGCGCCTGCTCAATCGTCTCAGCGACAATCACGCCTTTACCAGCAGCAAGCCCATCGGCTTTGATAACGATCGGTGCGCCTTGCTCATCAACATAAGCTTTGGCAGCGGTAGCATCTGTAAATCCTTGATAAGATGCCGTTGGAATATTATTTTGTTCCATGAACTCTTTGGCAAAAGTTTTTGAGCCTTCTAACTGCGCACAGTAGGCAGTTGGGCCCCATGCTTTGATATCTGCATCACGGCACGCATCCACAATGCCAGTCACCAAAGGGGCTTCTGGCCCAACAATGACCATGTCGATATCGTTGTTTTGGCAAAAGGTAATGACAGCATCGTGCTCGCCATCATCAGTCGGTACTAAGACCACATTTTGGCATTTAGGTTCAAGGGCAGTACCCGCATTACCAGGAGCGACATAAACGTTTTTGACGTTGTCATCTTTTGCACACTGCCATGCCAGCGCGTGTTCACGACCACCTGAACCAATTACCAAAATATTCATCATACCTTTTGCCCTTAGCAATAACGTTAATAATGAGCGAGTCGCTCGCTCTTAGATATATCGGCATATTCTAACAAAAAAATAGGGCTGATTACTATGAGTATCCACTTGCCAGCGCCTAAACTTGAATATTAGGGCATTCAGCATCATTGTCTTATTAGCAAAGGTTATCGACATATCGCTGATTCATGAAATGATGTTGTATGCTTTAGCTCGCAGCGCATGTGCGTTAAACTTCACTATATTGATAGTATTAAATCCTGATAGCCACATATTCATAAAAATAAGAAAAAAAGGAGACAATCTTTAGACGTTATAAAAAAAGAATAAGTTGCATGATTGGATATACTGTCACAGCATCACACGCTAACAAGTGCTATATGCAAGGACAGTAATTAATATTGATAAACACAAATAAATAGACAAACCAAACCTATAAAAAGGACGACGGACAATGCCAAACTCCCTCAGTATCGCAAAAGAGCGCATTAGCCAAATAAGCGATATTGCTACCAGCTATGTACAAAAAGACAAATCGCTATTTGATCATTTTATTCATAGCTATTATCAACCGCTGCACAAAGAAACGGCAGCGGAGATTAGCAATGCTGACTTGGCAGGCATGGCGCTACACCATTTTACGCTACTACAAGCCTATGACTGCAGCAAACCGCAACTGGCTGTATTGAATCCATTAGCAGAAGAACAGCATTTTCATAGCTCGCACACCGTCATTCAGATTGTGGCTTATGACAGACCATTTTTAGTCGATACGATTTTGATGAGTCTTGAAGCGGAAGGTATCGATGTGCACCGCACTTACAATATTATCGTTAGTGTCAAACGCGATGATGATGGTCATATTACTTATGTTGAAGGCGCTCATGAAAGTGCGACCTCACATTTGTCTTTGATCCATTGTGAAATTGCGTATCAAGATGATGAAAACTTGGAAGCATTACAACAAATGCTCATGTCTAAAATTGATACCTTAGACACTGTTGTTGGTGATTGGAAGCAAATGCGCACGCAGCTAAATGAGATCAAAGCTGAATTGTCTAAAAAACCATTGCCAGAAGTGTTTTATTCACAGCAAGAGATTCAAGCATTTTTAGATTGGATCTTAGATGACCACTTTATCTTCTTGGGCTACCGTGAGTATCGCTTAGAAGGCGGTCATGAGATAGACGTCAGCGACCCCACCAACTTAGATTTATTTGCAATCGGTAATAGCGGTCTTGGTCTGTTGCGCGGTTCTGAAGAAGACAAGCTGTCAGAGAGCTTCAATCAACTGCCTAAAGGATTAAAGCAGCTACTGACCGAGCCACGTGTGTTGATGCTATCCAAATCCAGCCGTGTATCGCCGATACATCGTTCAGTATATATGGACTTTTTGGGTATTCATAAGTTTGATGATAATGGCAAATTGGTTGGTGAATATCGTTTCATCGGTCTATTAACATCGCAAGCCTATCAGCTGACCGTACAGCAAATACCGCTATTACGCGAAAAAGCCAACCAGATTATGGCCATGGCAGATTTACCACGCGATGGCCATGCGCATCATAAAATGATGCATGTGATCAACACCTTGCCGCGTGATGACTTATTCCAAGCCAGCGTCGAAGAGCTGTATCCTATTGTTTCAGGTATCAGTCAGCTACAGGATAAAAAGAGCTTACGCCTATTTAGTCGTATCGATCATTATCAGCGTTTTGTGTCGTGCTTGGTTTATATTCCGCGTGATAAGTTCAACACTGAGCTACGCATCAAAGTACAAAATGTCTTAAAAGACGCCTACAACGGTCTGTCTTCAGGATTTACGACTGAGTTCAATGAATCGGCTCATGCCCGCGTACACGTTCATGTTCGTACAATCCCAGGTCAGGTAAATGACGTCAATATCGCAACATTAGAAGCCAAATTGTCTGCACTCATGCAATCATGGGATGACAATTATCAAAAAATGCTACTCGATAATGTGGGCGAACAACAAGCCAACGCTTTGACTCGTCGCTTTTTAGATTACATTCCTGCAGCTTACCAAGAGCGTTTTGATGCGCGTACCGCTGTCGAAGATACGAAGCGTCTGGCGGGACTGACCGCAGAGAATCCGATGCTTTGGCACTTGTACCGCTCAACTGGCGATGCAAACAATCAATTGCATCTAAAGCTATATGGCCGTGAACAACCCGTTATTTTGTCCAAAGTATTGCCGATACTTGAAAATTTTGGTGTATCGGTTATCTCAGCACAAACTTATGAGTTTGATTTGCCAGAGCAGCCAATTTGGATGCAAGAGTACGAGCTGACGCTAGAGCATGTCGATACGGTCAATATGCAAGTCGTACGTGGTCAGTTTGAAGACAGCCTCAAGCAGATCTGGGCTGGACGTGTTGAAAGCGATTCATTCAATGAGCTTGTCTTAACCACCAAACTTGATACTTATGATGTGGTCGTATTGCGTGCTTTGTCTCGCTATATGTTGCAAGCCCGCGCGCCATTCTCCAGTGCTTATATTCAGCAAACTGTCGTTAAAAACAGTGATATCAGTGTGGCATTGGGCAGCTTGTTTGATGCGCGCATGAACCCTGAATATAGTGATGAGACGCGCCAAGAAAAAACGACCAAATTCCAAGAGCAGATCACAGCCGCACTAGCAGATGTGGATAGCCTAGATGAAGATCGTATCCTGCGCTGGTACTTGGATCTGATTAATGCCATGGTTCGTACCAACTTCTATCAAACGGATGATGAAGGTGAGCGCAAAGATCGTTTGTCGTTTAAGTTCTTGGCAGCAGACATTCCAAATCTGCCCAAGCCAAAGCCCATGTTCGAGATATTTGTCTATTCACCGCGCGTTGAAGCGGTGCATTTACGCGGCGGAAAGGTCGCTCGTGGTGGTTTGCGCTGGTCAGATCGTATGGAAGATTTCCGTACAGAAGTGCTTGGCCTCGTCAAAGCACAGATGGTCAAAAATGCCGTCATCGTCCCTGTCGGCTCTAAGGGCGGCTTCATTGTCAAAACCAAAAGCATGGCTGATGGTCGTGAGGCGTTCCAAGCAGAAGGCATTGCCTGCTATCAAACGTTCTTACGCGGTATGCTTGACGTCACAGACAACATTGTAGATGGCAACATCGTCCCGCCAGCCAACACTGTACGCCATGATGAAGATGATCCGTACTTAGTGGTTGCCGCAGATAAAGGCACAGCGACGTTCTCTGATATCGCCAATGCGCTCGCCGCAGAATACAACTTTTGGCTAGATGATGCCTTTGCCTCAGGTGGTTCGGTCGGTTATGACCACAAAGCGATGGGTATCACCGCACGCGGCGGCTGGGAGTCGGTCAAACGTCACTTCCGTATGCGCGGCATGGATATCCAAAACCGTGATGACTTTACCGTGGTCGGTATTGGTGATATGAGTGGTGATGTGTTCGGTAACGGTATGCTGCTCTCAACGCATACCAAACTGGTTGCTGCCTTTAATCATCTACACATCTTTATTGATCCTAACCCAAATACGGCCAGCTCGTACGCTGAGCGCGCACGCTTGTTTGAGCTACCGCGCTCATCATGGGCAGATTATAACGACTCCTTAATCAGTCAAGGTGGCGGTATATTCTCACGCCAAGACAAAACCATCGCTATCAGTCCAGAGATGAAGTCGCTTTTTGAAATCAGCGAGGACACACTTGCTCCTAATGATCTGATTAGTGCGTTATTACGTGCGCCTGTCGATCTGATTTGGAATGGTGGTATCGGTACTTATGTCAAAAGTGCGAATGAGACGCATGCCGATGTCGGCGACCGTGCCAATGATTCGCTGCGTATCAATGGTAATGAGCTGCGCGCAGCTATCGTGGGTGAGGGTGGTAACTTAGGTCTAACCCAGCAAGGTCGTATCGAATACGCTCAAACGGGCGGACGCATATATACAGATGCCATCGATAATTCAGGCGGTGTAAACTGCTCGGATCACGAAGTCAATATCAAAATCTTACTTGGCAAAGTGGTCGAGCAAGGCGATATGACGCTGAAGCAGCGTAATGAATTGCTTGAGAGTATGACCGATACGGTAGCAGAATTGGTACTACGTCAGAACTACTTGCAACCACAAGCCATTGAGCTGAGTCATATTCGCGCCGCAGCCAATCTAAGCGATCATCAGCGCTTTATCCAAATGTTAGAGAGTGAAGGGCGTCTGGATCGTGCGATTGAGTACCTACCTTCAGATGAAGAGATTGCTAAGCGTCAAAAAGCAGATACTGGCTTGACCAATCCTGAGCTGGCTGTGGTCTTGGCCTATGGCAAAATGTGGGTCTATGACAATCTGCTGGCCTCTGATTTGCCAGACGATGCCTACTTCATCAATGAGCTACGCAAATATTTCCCAGATGAGCTTGCGTCACGCTTTTTTGACGAGATGACTGAGCACCGCTTGCATCGTGAGATTATCAGTACATACTTGACCAACAGTGTGGTCAACCGCTTAGGTATTGAAGCGTTATTCCGTCTCTTTGAAGAAACCGATCAATCACTGGCAACGATCGTGCGCGGTTATGTGATCAGCCGTGATGTGTTCAATGTATCGCGCGCCTGGAAAGCGCTTGAAGCGCTAGACAATCAGGTTGAAGCAACCCTACTGCTGAATCTTGAGCTGCGTCTACGTGATGCGCTTGAGCGCGGTGTGGTCTGGTTTATCAATGCCTTTGGTCAAAACTTACAAGTGGCAGATATGATTGGCCGCTTTAGTGACAGTGTTGAAAAGCTCACCAAGCCAAGTGGTTTCATCGAGCAGCAATTTGCTCAATACTTGCAAGAAGACACAAAGCGCTTGATGCAAAAAGACTTAACTGAGAACGATGCAAGCTTATTTGCGATGCTACCGTACTATGTCGATGCGCTTGATGCTGCATTGCTGGCAGAGCAATATGAGCGTCCTGTTGATGAGATTGCAACGCTATACTTTGAGGCTTATCAAGTGTTGCAGTTAGATTGGATGATGGACAATATTGCAACTTTACCGCAGCAAGATTATTGGGATCGCCGTGCACGCCATGCGCTAGTCAATGAGCTATCACGTAGTTTGCGTCTATTGATGGATGCTATCTTATCCAAACCAGATGCCAAGCAAGCCTTTAGTGAATGGAGAGCAAGACACGTTGATCAGCTTGCAACCGTGACAGCAGAGATGAACAATTTAGATGAGCTGCATAGCAACGATGAAGAAGGTCAAATCAGTCTCTCAACGTTGTCAGTACTAATGAGTGAGCTGAGTGGTCTTGTAACTAAATAATCACGACTCGATTATCTCGCTAGTAAAAAGTTGATTTAATAAAAAACCACCGATCTTTATGTTCGGTGGTTTTTTACTATTGCCCTATAAAGTGTGGGTCATAACAAACATTTTGGCTTTAGCTCGCAATTCTTTGGCAACCTTGCCCCGTTATCTGACTGAATCCACCTGATAGCTTCTCCACCTTGATTTGGGTCAAAATACGATCTTTTAGGGCTTGTACATGAGAGATCACCCCAATCAGTTTGCCTTCTTGTTGCAAGTTGGTCAGCGTATCTAGCGCGATATCTAAAGAATCCTCATCCAAAGTGCCAAACCCCTCATCCAAAAATAGCGAGTCCACGCGGATATTTTGGCTCGCCATTTGTGACAAGCCTAATGCGAGCGCCAGACTGATGATAAAGCCTTCACCGCCTGAGAGATTTTTGGTACTACGAATCTCGCCACCTTGATAATTGTCAATGACGTTCAGCTCAAGTGGACTGTCATCATCACGTACCAGTAAATAGCGATCACTCATTTTTTGCAGTTGCGTATTGGCATGACCAATCATGATGTCAAAGGTCAAGCCTTGCGCAAAGGTGCGGTACTTTTTGCCACTGCTTGAGCCAATTAAATCATTTAGCTGTCGCCATACTTGTAGTTTGTTTTTTTGAGTATTGATGGCATCAATCTGTGCTTGCTGGGTGTTTTTCTTCTCTTCATTGTCTCGTAGCTGTTGACTGATGGCACCAATCGTCTCAATACGTGTATTAAAGTCTTCTTGAGCTTGCTGTTGCTGCTGGGCAAGTGTCTCTCTGTCCTCTGTTGTTAGTGGTGCTGACTGCAAGTTGTTAAGCTCTCTCTCAACGCTCGCAACCGCCGATTGTGCCTGCTGTAGAGCATTATCAATACGACTCTGTATTGCTTTTAGACGACTGCGCTCATCAAATGGCAGGCGCGCCGCCAAAAATGCCACCTCATCAGCAAAATTAGAACCCGCCAGCGCGTTTTGAAAGGTATTCTGTTGTATTTCTAAAGTCTGCGCAGCCTCTTTGATACGCTCGGCTAAGGTCTCTTGCTGTTTTATGAGCTGCTGCAAATTATAGGTCTCGTTATCCAGCTGTCTTTGAGCCGTAGCATGATCGGTTTTTGCTTGTTCTAAAGTGTCTCTAAGCGCATGCTCAGCGGCATCGAGGTCGGACGCGGAAAAGAGTTGAGCACGTTTGCTTTGTAGCTGAGTTAAGGCGTCTTTTTGCTTATCCAGCGTTTGTATCATTTGCTTCAGGGCATCAGTGTCTTTGTTCAGCTGTGATTCTTTGCTCTCAATATAGGCTTGTATGCGCTCAAGGTCAGTCTGTAGTGCTTGCTGTTGGTTTTTATCTTCAGTAAAGGTATCCTTTAGTTGTAACAGTGCGCGGCGCTGCTCACGTAGCGCTTCAAGATGATGGTCGTACTCTTCATTGCTCAGCACGGATTGCTGCTCAATGCTGTCCGCGAGCGGCTGTAAGCTATCGGGCGCACGCTGTAGGGTGCTAAGCACCTCTGTCGGATAATTGCTGGCGGCATACGTGGCGATACATTGTAAAATGGTAGTGATGAGTGTTTGTAGCTCGACAAAATTTGCGGCAAGCTGTCCATGAATCGAGCTTATCGTATTTTCACTGATGGTAATCTTAGATTTTTGCTCAGAGATGTCATTTGTCAGCGTTTGCTGATCTTGTGCTGCGGCCTCTAATGTCTCACGCACACGGGCTAACTCTTCGGCGTAGCTGTCATAGCGTTTTAAAGTATCTGTGATGTCTGCTTTATACTGATTTAACTTATCTATACTGCCAGTAAGCCCTGACTCGAGGTCATTATCACTGCCCAGCGCCAATAACGGTTGTAGCACGGTGATAATCGTGCTGTCGGCAGTGTCTTTACTCTCCATCTGCTGGCTGACAACATGCAGCAGTTCCGTGATGGCGGTATCATGCTGCTGTATTTGCGTCGTGCGTTCGGCTTGCTGACTGTTTTCATTCTCAAGTGTACTTCGTTTGCTTGCCTGCTCAATCTGCTGGGCCGTAATGTTGTCATTCAGCTCGGCAATGACTTCATCCAACGTGCGAATAGACTCCGCCAGCTCCGCACTGTCGCTATCGGGCACAAGGTGTGGGTGCTGCTCGCTATATGGATGCTCCAGCGCACCGCACAGCGGGCAGGGGTGACCGTCTTGCAGATTAGCAATATGACTCTCTAGCGCGGCGACTTTTTGTTGTAGTTGCAGCTGGTTTGCTTTGTCTTGGCGTTTTTCTTGCGTATCTTTCAGCGTGGTTTTTTTGCTGACCAAAATATCATCATAGCCACTAATCTCACTATCCAACTGCTCGATGCGACGTGCAATCTGCGTGATTTGCATGTTCAAGACACGGCGTTGTTGATTGTGAAATCCTAGCTTTTCAAGCTGCTGACTGGTGCTGTCTATCTGTGTTTGCACCGCACGCATCTGCGTGATCGACTGAGTTTTCATAAGATCACTTTGAGCGGTTTGCAGTGCGGTTAATCGTTCTTGAGCTGCTTTATTTTTATCATCATGTGCTTGTTGGCGCTGTTGTTGTGCTGCCAATGCGGTTTTGTCTTCTTCTAGCTCACGTGTTTGGCGTATCTTGTCTTGCGAAAGCGCTGCATTTTGCTGTATTAAATCTTTTAGACGGCGGCAATCGCTGTCAAAGTTAGCAATGTCGCCATCTAATTGCGCCAACTGCGTGGTACTCGCTAGCTGCTTAGTGAGCTTATCTAAATGGGCTTGCTTGCTGCTGCGGTATTGCAGTTTTTCGTCTAATGCAGTCTTTGCATCAGTAATTTCTGTCGTCAGGGTGTCATGGTGACGTTGCGTCTCACGCAAGGTATGGTCTTGCTGGGCAATATTAATATCTAAGTCTCGGGCTTTTTTAATAGTGGGTAGCGCGGTTTGTAAGGCATCATCGGCGATGTGTACGTTAGCAATGGCCTTGTCAAGATACCCCCTGGCTTGTTCCAATGCAGCCTTTTGGTTTGGCAAGAGGTCATTTAGCTGCTTTGCGTCAGTTTGCATCTGCTGGTGCTGCGTACGCGCATTCGTCAGTTTGATAAACTGACTGTCAACCTCCAATGCCTGACTGGCCGCCGTCAGACGCTTGGCATCGGGGGTAAAGTCTTGCTCAGCTTTTTGAGCTTGCTCAAGATCCTGTTGATAAACACGCATTTTTTCTTTGGATGCTGTGACACTATCAAACCATTGTATTTTTTTGGCCAAATCTTCAATGCTTTGTTGCTGCGTGCGGTGACTGTCTTGATGAGATTGCAGCGCGCGCTTTAACTGATTTTCTTCATCGGCATCTAACAGCGCTAAGCCGTCTAGGCCGTATTGCAATTGACTGAGTATCGCCTCTTCACTGCGTTTTTTGTCAAACACCTGCGCTGAGATGATCGCGTAAATATCCGTACCCGTGATTTTTTCTAAAATATCAGCGCGCTCGTCAGCTTTGGCTTTTAAAAAGGCCGAAAAACTGCCCTGAGCCAGTAGTATTGAGCGGGTAAACTGCTGAAAATCCATCCTTGTCAGTTCAATAATTTTATTTTTAGTATGTTTTAGCGTGCTCTCTAGCAGCTCATCCTCTTTTGATGGAGCAGTGTGGTTTACCTTTGCAATCTCATGTGTCGCATCTTGTAGATTGCCAGTCGCTTTGTTATAGGCGCGGCGTTGGCCCCAGCGGCAGCGATAGTGTGTACCGTCTAAATCAATCACCACTTCAGCGAAACATTCTGCCGTTTGCCGCGTCATCACCTCATTGTTGCTTTTGCTGATACTGTTAATCCTTGGCGTTTCACCATAGAGTGCCAAGCAGATGGCATCCAAAATCGTGGTCTTGCCAGCGCCAGTCTGTCCTGTGATGGCAAAGATACCCTCGTCGGTAAAGGCGCTATCAGCAAAGTTAATATGCCACTCGCCTTTAAGGGAGTTGAGGTTTTTGAGTCGAAGTTCAATTAGGCGCATGAGTCAGTCTTATGATTAGTGGTCGCAGCAAAGGTAAAAATGGAACAAAAAGGGCATGGGAAATGTGAGGACTAACGGCACTATTTGGCCTGTTTGTCCTCATGTTGGAGGTCGTGCAGTATTTGACCATAAGCATTGCGGAGCGCGTCTTTTTGCGAGTCAGGGATAACATTTAGCATCAAGCAGCGCTCAAACACGTCCATTTCGTTTAAATCCTGCAAGGTTTCCGAGGTTTGCTGCTGATTGAGCACTTTATTATAAGTGCGGGTGTTCTTAATTTTGAGCACCTCACAAGGCAGTCCATCTACCATGGCGTGCACCTGCTCTCGCAAATCGCTAACGATCTCATCCCCCGTATAGATGACTTCTAGCCAAATGCTGTCGGTCGTGCTTAGTGATTGAATCGTGTGTTCAATCGCTGCGAGGTCACCAGAGATTTGCGCTAAGTGTTGAAATTTGGGGATTGGTAGGGATACTACTTGCATTTGATTGGATTCATCGCGGTGCAGTGTTTTATATTGGATATCGGTATCTAATGATTGATTTTTTTGCTCTTGCTGAGCAGAAGTGACATTGGTGACAATCGTTTTTTCTACTTGCTTATCTTCTAATGACTCATCAAATCCAAACAAGTCATCCATGAACAGCTCGGCTTGGCCAACTGTCTTTTTAACCGTTTTCTCTATTGGCTTTTTAGCAGTTGCGGTTTTGACAGTAGCCGCTTTGCTGGCAAGTTGAGAAGGGGCGCTCTCGATTGTAGCGTTCGCATGTTTATCTTCTTGACTTTCGTGTTCATTATTAAAGCCATCTGCAGCACCAAACTGTACAAGTAATACCTGTTTTTGCTGTTTTGCTTCCCCAAAACCCATCGCAATGGGTGAGCCTGAATAGCGGATATGCTCACAGCCGCCGACCCGCTGCGGCACATGCAGATGTCCCAGCGCCACATAGTCAAAGCAGTCAGCAAACGTGTCCGCAGAGACTTGGCCCAAATTACCCACATACAGCTCGCGCACGCCATCATCATCAGTCGTCTTTCCACCTGCGGCGAATAGATGCCCTGTGGCAATGATGGGAATACGCCGGTGATGAATTTTTATTAATTCTGCCTGTTGTTCTTTCGCAATGCTTGCTACTTCATCGTAATGGGTACGAATACCTTTGATAACATTGGCGTCTTTACTATCTGCAGACTCGCCAGCACGCGAGCTACGCACATCCCGATCGCGCAAATAAGGGACAGCGGCAATGATGCACTGCGGCTGGTTGTCACGGTCATGCAAAACCAGCACCTCATCCGCCAAGTCCTCACAAGCGGTTCCGATGACATGCACATTTAAAAATTTAAGGACTTTGCTTGGGGCGTCCAAAAAGGTGGGGGAGTCGTGGTTGCCTGCGACAATGACAATATGCTGGCAGCAAGTCACTGACACCTTACCCAAAAACTCATAATACAGAGCTTGCGCCTGATTGCTTGGGGTCATGGTGTCAAAAATGTCCCCCGCCACGATCAATACCTCGATTTGATGACTAATAATGGTGTCATAAAGCCATGCCAAAAACGCTTCAAACTCCTCATAGCGCATACGTCCGTAGAGCCTGCGTCCTAAGTGCCAGTCGGATGTGTGTAAGACCGTGAGTGGACGCGGGGGTAAGATGTCGATATCAGAAATGGATGACGATAGAGAGGCAGGCATAGGCAGCGGCTAATCATGGATAAAAGAGAACCTTTATTTTAACAAGAATGCGTCCGTTTTGCTGATATTGCGTTGACCTGATTGTAGCGGGTGATATGCCAAATGCGTGAGTGCTATCATCAACCAAAAAAGCCATACTTGATATCAGTCAGTATGGCTTTTTAAGTGGTGCTTGATATGTCTGGCGATTTGGTGTTGCGGACTACTGACGGCTTGAGGTGTCGTGACTGCTCTCATCTAACGAGGTCACCATCGACAGTGCATGTGCTTGTTGACCGACGGCTGCTGTCTTTGGTGTGGTGGCATTACCGCCGCGCAGCCAGTTTTCATCTGAAGGGCCACTGTTTTGATTGTATTGATTATACCAAGCCAAGTTATCATGCAGCGCGACCACATCCCCCATGATCAGCAGGGCGGGTGTCGGCAGCTGAGCGGTTTCTTGCTGACTGACGATGCTGGCAAGCGTACCTGTTAGGACTTGCTGATTGGGCATACTGGCATTTGAGACAACGGCAATCGGCGTATCAGCGCTGCGACCAGCGTCCATCAGGCCTTCGGTTAAACGTGCCAACGAATGTAGACCCATATAAAAGACAACAGTCTCATCAGTATTTAAGAAGTTTTTAAAGTTGCTATTAGGCATGCCTGCCTTTAAAAAGCCAGTCACAAAGCGTACCGACTGCGAGTGGTCACGGTGCGTTAAGGGAATCCCCGCATAGCTGGCAGCAGCATTGGCCGCGGTGATCCCTGGTACGACCTGATACGGCACACCATGAGCGCGCAGGCTTTCAATTTCTTCACCGCCACGACCAAAGATAAATGGATCGCCACCTTTTAGGCGCACCACACGCCGACCTTCTTTGGCGCTATTGACCAACAGCTCATTGATACCCAGTTGCGCGACCGTATGGTTGCTGCGTTTTTTACCAACAAACACTTTGTCTGCATCACGGCGGCAAAGATCCAGCACTTGTGGCGATACCAATGCGTCATAGTAGACAATATCGGCTTGCTGCATCAAACGCAGCGCTTTAAATGTCAAAAGCTCTGGGTCACCAGGGCCTGCGCCAACGATATAGACTTCGCCAACGGGGGGTGATTTTTTTTCTGACTCGTCTGATAGCGTAGGCGTTGTATTTTCCGCAGCATGGGCTTTATCATGAATAGCAGCGGCAGTACTATCTAAATCCGCTTGCAACTGAGCAGCCGCTTCGGTTTCATTACCAGCAAACATCAGCTGGCTGACTTGACCCTCAAACGCACACTCCCAAAATTGGCGGCGTCCCGTCAGCGTTGGTATTTTGGACTTTACCTCGCTGCGAAAATCACCTGCCAGCTTGGCCAGCTTGCCATAGCCTTGTGGAATCAATGTCTCAAGGCGTGCTCTTAATAGACGCGCCAACACTGGCGCTTTACCATTGGATGAAATGCCGATGACGATTGGATTACGGTCAATAATGGCAGGAAAAATAAAATCACATAAGGGTGGTGTATCGACCACATTGACGGGGATATTGAGCGCAGTCGCGTCGGCGTGAATCTCATGATTAAGCGTTTCATCGTCAGTGGCAGCAATAATCACGCGTGCGCCTGACATATAGGTCTTATGATAATTCTCGTAAATCAATTCGTGCTTGCTACCCTCAAGCAAGGCTTGTATCTCATGGCTGATATCGGGCGATACGATGGTAATACACGCACCCGCACGACTGAGCAAATCAGCTTTACGCAGTGCCACTTCGCCGCCGCCCACGATAAGCACTTTGCGGCCGTCTAATTTAAAAAATAGGGGAAACGTGTTCATAGCATCACCATCGATTTATTGTTATGACTTCATGGCGCCATTATGGTGCATTGCGCTCATTCGTGCGCCCATTGAATTGGCATTAGTATATTCGTTTTTGAAATATTCATTGATATTTTTCTGGCTAATAGGAATAGTCGCGATTGTATGAGGAAGACGGCAATCGAATCGTCAAAGATATTACAGATAACAATCAAGACGCCATCTTCGTAAAATCTGATGTGACGCAAAAGAGTGATATTCAAGCAGTGGTTGATTAAGCACTGACGACCTATAGTCAGATTAATATTTTGTATAACGGTGCTGGTATTCATAATGCTTATGACAATGCTGTTGAGCTAGAAGAAAATTTTTACGATAAATTGATGGCAATTAATGTCAAAGCGCCTTATCTGGCTTCAAAAATGGTGATTCCACATCTTATTAAGCAAGATTGCTGCACTTGCTGTGTTTTTGGCATCTGATGATTCTAATTATATGCAAGGCGCAAATGTCTTGATGGCGGGTGGTTGGGTGTTAGGTCGCAAGTAACGTTATTAATTGCCGATATGGTCGTCAATAATATAACAAACGATTCTTACGTTTCCTCATAATAGTAAAACAAAAAAGCCCACTCAAAATGAGAGGGCTTTTTTGTTTTTAACGAATGCTGTGAGCAATTATCAAAAATTACAACTGCGTGTGCAATCCGCACTCACGGCTTTCTTCTACTTTAGTTGGATCAAAGTAGTCATGCTCGTTTGGCAAGTTGTGCTCATCTAAGTACACGTCCAAATCAGCATCGGTTTTTTCAAACAATGGTGCTACTTTTAATACGCCATCTTTAGACATACTCAAGACATCAAGGTTTTGACGGAACTCGGTTTGGTCTTTACGAATCGCGTTAAACCATACATCAGGCTTTAGCTCAGCAAGGGCGCGGCGGAATGGCTCAAGTTTCACTTGTTCAGTGAACTCGCCATGTTGCGGGTTGTCAATGCCTGGGATGCCATTCATGGTGGCGTCACGATGGGCAGCGGTTTGTTTTGGAATATACGTCACGACGTTGAGATCAAGATCACGAATCAATTTGTTGGCAAACTGATAGGTCGCATCGGTGTTATAGCCTGAATCTACCCACAATACCGTGATGTCAGGGCGCTGCTTGGCAACCAAATGCAAGATCGCTGACTCATAAGGACGGAAGTTGGTGGTGATGATTGGGTTTTTGGCTTGCGTCAATGCCCACTCAACGATTTGCTCAGGTGATTTACCTTGCAAATCTTGGTTTGCTTGGTCGATATCTAGGTTTGGGTGTAATTGGCTCATAATACATTCCTTAATAATAGTTACTATAAAAATGGTTCTTTAATATTGAGTTTAGGTTTTTGAGAACATCGGTAATGCTGAAGCGTCTCGACCATCATAGCTACTGGCTAGGGCAGTGAAGGCTTGGCTAATATCAGATTTAGCATCATGCTCATTGAGTACAAAGCTGGTCGCACCAGCGCGCAGCAAATAAGCGATTTGATCACGACCAAACGCGCCTGCCATACGAATATCGCCTTCATAACCAAGCTGACGCAGGGTCTGTGCAAAACTAAAACCGCGACCGTCCACAAAACTTGGGACATGAATCACGATCAAATCTTGCGTCAATAAAAAGTCTTTTACATCAGGCAGATCATCAGCATCGGTGTTGGACGTAATCCACACACCCAATCGGCTGCTGTGCTGCTTGAGGATATCCAATACTTGCTCTAGCAAACCGTTTGCCAGTTTTCCATCAGCATTTAATAAATCTGCTAATGGGACAAGTACATCAACTTTTTCTTGTTTGTGTAACAGCTCAAGTAAGGTCAGGTTTGATAACGCGATACCGTCAGGCAGCTGCGCTGTCGCTAGCGCTTGCCAAGTATCTTCGCCACTGATGTCTGCGCCATGGCTATCGAGCACATGATGATTAGCCATAGACCTTCTCCTTAAAGGGGGCGATACCAACGCGGTCAATCACGTCACCAAAACCCTCAACATCTTGTTCGTTAGTGCCGCGTATATCGAGATAAACATCTAAAATGGTTTGTAAGGTGCTGGCCACATCATCCGCTGGCACCGCTTTTCCTAAGATTTTGCCCAATTTGGCGTCATTACTAGAGTTACCGCCAAGGCTAATCTGATACCAGTGCTCGCCTTTTTTGTCCACACCCAAGATACCGATATCCCCTGTGTGATGGTGGGCGCAGGCATTCATGCAGCCTGACATGTTCAGGCGAATATCGCCAAGATCATACAAGTAATCTAAATCATCAAACTGCTTTTCGATTTGCTCAGCAATATTATGCGTAGTAGCATTGGCGAGTGAGCAATAATCCCAACCTGGACAGACAATCATGTCGGTTAAGGTGTTGATATTGGCGCGTGCTAAATGCAAATCTGATAGCTGCTGCCACAATTCATAAAGCTCATTGGTTTGCACATCAGCGAATACCAGATTTTGCTGATACGTACCGCGCAACTCACCAAAGCTATAACGATCAGACAAATCGGCAAGCGCATCCATTTGCGCCTCACTCAAGTCACCTGATGGCACATAACGACCGTCTACCAGTCCGGCTTTTAAAGAGATCACTACCGCACGGTAACCGTCCACCTTATGTGCCACAGTATTCTGGTTATACCAGTTGGCAAAGTCTTTATCAGCGTTTAGTTGTTGTTGTAGCTCAGACTGTACTGCGAGCGCATCAAATGACTGATAATCAGGCATACTGAAGTAACTGGCAGCGGTGTCAAAATTGTCATCCGTCAAGGTCAGCGGACCGTCTTTGGTGTGCGCCTCCCACTCAGCCTCTACCAGTTTGGCAAACTGATCGCCGCCTAAGCTGTCGACCAAAATCTTGATACGGGCTTTGTATTTATTGTCACGACGACCATGCAAATTATAGACGCGCAAAACCGCATCAAGATAACTGAGCAAATGCTCGCGCGGTAAGAACTTGCGAATCGTTTTGCCGATAATAGGGGTACGCCCGAGGCCGCCGCCAACGATGACTTCAAAGCCAAGCTCGCCTGCGTCGTTTTTGACGATGTGTAGACCCACATCATGGACTTGCGTTGCCGCGCGATCCGCTTCGGTACCGATCACTGCAATTTTAAATTTACGCGGTAAAAAGGCAAACTCAGGATGAAAGGTTGACCACTGACGGATAATCTCACAATAAGGGCGTGGGTCATCGATTTCTTCCTTATGGATACCCGCATAAGGATCGGTTGTGGTGTTACGAATACAGTTGCCTGAGGTTTGGATGGCATGCATCTGTACTGTCGCAAGCTCAGCCAAAATATCTGGCACTTCTTCTAGTTTTGGCCAGTTCAACTGAATATTGGTACGGGTGGTCATGTGCCCATAGCCTTTATCGTACTTACGGGTAATCTCAGCCAATTTGCGTAGCTGATAGCTGGCAAGCAAGCCGTAAGGAATGGCAATACGGAGCATCGGTGCATAACGCTGGATATACAAGCCGTTTTGCAACCGTAATGGCAAAAACTGCTCTTCTGGCAGCTCACCTGCCAAAAATCGCTCAGTTTGGTCGCGAAATTGGGCAACTCGTTCGTCTACTAACGTCTGGTCAGCGTAATTATATTGATACATGACGTAATCTCAGTTTTGTTTTTAGTCTTAAAAGCAGCGATGGCAGCAATCTAATATCTGTGCTCGTAGGTGATAGACTTTACCACAAATCGCCATTTAAACAATTCAGGGTCACATCATATAAGCTTCTATCTATAAACATAAATTCCTTTCAGACATATCCATATCCAAACACAGCATAAATTTTCATAACGAAAGTTAGGTAGCCTATGCTTATCAAATTTAACGCCTGATCGCTAGTACGCTACTTCTTATCTATCGACGGCTTTCTTCTCAGTTTTGTATATTTAATCACTTTCGTATTTTTGCTCATCTCTTCCAACCATTCTTTCTAATAAGAGGTTTTAATAACGATATGTCTCAGACCCAGATTCAGACCCAAAGCCAAACTCAATCCCAATCAAAGCTGGTTCCACCACATGGCAGTGCCGAGCTTAAACCACTGTTGTTAGAAGGCGACGCACGCGAGCAAGCATTAGAGCTTGCCAGCACCTTACCAACCATTACCTTAAGCTCACGTGAGCGTGGTGATCTGATCATGTTCGGTATTGGCGGCTTTACACCATTAAATGGTTTTATGAATCAAGCCAATTGGCAAGGTGTGGTTGATAACATGCGCTTGCAAAGTGGGGATAATGCAGGTTTGTTTTGGCCCATACCGATCACCTTGTCTGCACCAAAAGCGACGGCGGATAGTTTGAGTCAAGGCGACAAAGTCGCATTGGTCGCACAAGATGGCGAAGTTATGGGCATCTTGACAGTAGAAGAGACCTATACCATTGATAAAGAACACGAGTGCCAGCAAGTCTTTACCACCACAGATCCAGAGCATCCAGGTGTCCAGCAAGTATTGGATCAAGATGATGTCAATATTGCAGGTAGCGTAGAAGTACTGAGCGAGGGCGAATTCCCAACGCGTTATCCTGGTATCTATAAAACGCCCGCGCAAACACGTCAAATCTTTGAAGAGAAAAACTGGCAGACTGTGGCGGCTTTCCAAACGCGTAACCCGATGCACCGCTCACATGAGTATTTGGCCAAAATCGCGATTGAGATCTGCGATGGTGTGATGATTCATTCATTGCTCGGCGCACTAAAACCAGGTGACATTCCAGCAGAAGTACGTCAAGAAGCCATCAAAACCTTGATTGATAATTACTTCAAACAAGACACGGTCATTCAAGCGGGTTATCCGCTAGATATGCGCTATGCTGGTCCACGTGAAGCCTTACTGCACGCGTTATTCCGCCAAAACTATGGCTGTAGCCATCTGATCGTTGGTCGCGACCATGCTGGTGTAGGCGATTACTATGGCGCGTTTGATGCGCAAACCATTTTTGAACAGGTTGGCAAAGACGATCTCATCACCCAGCCGCTAAAAATTGGCTGGACGTTCTGGTGTAATGCTTGTAATGCGATGGCATCTGACAAGACTTGCCCGCATGACGCGTCTGAACACGTTAAAGTATCAGGTACCAAGCTGCGTAAAGCGCTATCAGAAGACATGGAAGTACCAGAGAACTTTAGCCGTCCAGAAGTGCTTGAGATACTACGCAACTACTACGGCAGCATCGCTCGCGAAGAGCGCGCTGAGGTTAAACTCACGGGCGCCTCTGCGGTATAGATCCAGCGCGTCAGCATAAAACATCAACGCGATATCAAAACTAAAAAGGTGCCATACAATGAGTCTGGCACCTTTTTGTTTTTATCATTTTTAGCATCTCTCACCGCAGTTAGCGTGATCTATCAAATCTCTAAATCTTCTACCAGCTTTTGATACTCTCCCGTAAGTGAGCCACCGCCTGAGCAAAAATAATTCAGCGCATATCTATCTGGACTATCAATCGTCAGCATATTGTCTTTAAATTGAAAAAAGACGGTGCTGTCATTTGCCTGCGCCTCAAAAATCGTACCGTGTGCCGCGTCTTGCCCCATTAATGTCGCCTTACCATCAAACTGACAAGTCTGTTTTTTGATATCGCTACGTGAGCGAACTTTTATATCGATTTGTCGATCACTCTCTGCACGTACCATCACGCCAACCCAGTCATATCCTTGTGCACGTTTGTCATAATCTGCAGAAGCATAATCGCCAGAAATATCGTCTTTTATAACATCACTGATAACGTCCACTGGAGTTGGGTGAACCGCTACCGCACGGTGCGTAGAATCTTTCACTGTGGGTATCACGCTATGACAACCCGTTAAAGCAGCTAGGCTAGTGACCATCGTAGTGGCCATCAATGTTAGTGCAGCAGCAGAGTGAAAGCGATGGGACAAAAGAATCATAAAAAGGCCTTTGGTCAAATAAAACAGTCAAATAAATACAGCATTAGTGCTGAGAGTATCCTATAAAAGGATGGTACAGACTAGATAAATGATAGTCTACTTAATAAATCTGCCTGTACTGATTTACCTCTCGTTTCTCATAATTTCCTAAGAGTATATGCTAAGTGCTTATGCCAACATCAGGACTTGATAAGCGGATTCGTCACTAAGCGTTTGCTATTTATGCTGCTAGCATAACTTTCATCATCCGAAAACCGAAATCAACAGAGTAAAAGTCAAAAGAACCAAGCTCAAATGATTGTAAGCCCTATGATGATCAGAATTTTGACAAAACGCTTCTACCACCTTTATCGAGAGCATCATGCAAAAAAAATTCCAAAAATTCCGCATGGCTAGCATCCAGCCAACCAATAATAAACATATAAAAGCACGTGTACTTACCACCAGCAGTATACTTGCAGCAGCGATCATGATGACAGCTTGTAGTCCAACCGAAGGGGCGCAAAACAAAGCAGCAAACAATGCTAATGGTGAGACGCAGGATGTCAATCTACTCAATGTCTCCTATGATGTATCTCGCGACTTTTATAAAGAATATAACGCGCTATTTAGCACTGATTATCAAAAAACCCATCCAAACAGTAAGGTCAATATCAACCAATCGCATGGCGGCTCTAGTAAGCAGGCGCTCTCTGTTGCCAATGGACTACAAGCAGATGTGGTGAGCTTTAACCAAGAGAGTGATATAAATCTGTTGGTTGAGAAAGGTCTAGTCGCTTCTGACTGGCAGCAAGCACTACCAAATAATGCCGTGCCGTACACCAGCACTATGGTGCTACTGGTTCGTGCAGGTAACCCAAAAAACATTCAGGATTGGTCAGATTTAGCCCGTAACGATATCGATGTGGTCACGCCCAATCCCAAGACCAGTGGTACGGCACGTTATGCCTTTTTGGGGGCTTACGGCTATGGCTTGCATCAATTTAAAGAAAACAGCAGTGACAACCCGGTTAAAACCAATGACTTTATCAAAAAACTGTTGGCAAACGTGGTCACTTATGACAATGGCGCGCGCGCTGCGACGACCAGCTTTACCCAGCGTGTCCTGGGCGATGTACTCATCACTACCGAAAATGAGGCCAATTTGGTTGCTCAGCAATTCGCTAAAGGTCAGGTCGATATTGTTTATCCAAGCTACTCGATTGAGATTGCTAATCCAGTGGCAGTCGTCACTGCTGTAACTGACACAGCAGGCAAAACCAAAGCCGCAAATGCCTATCTAAAAGGCTTGTGGGACAAGCCTGCCCAAGAGCTGATGGCAGAGATGTACATGCGCCCAAGTGATGAGCAAGTCCTTGCTGCGCACAAAGACACGTTGCCTAATATGGACACGTTTGAGCCTGTCGCCGTCTTTGGCCCATGGGCAGAGATTATGGATACTTTCTTTGTAGATGGTGGTCGTTTCGATCAGCTGGCACGTACTAAGTAGTTATTTAGCTATTTAGTCATTGAGTTTTGGTTTGTAGCAGGGCTTGTGTCCTCACTGGCAAGTGACGCGCGTGCAATACATATCAGGCGCTTGCCAGTAGGGAATTCATCGACTAGCAAACAGCTAGTTATATATGCAAAGTATTTAAACAACTTATTGATATAATTGGTTTTGCCTACTTGTTATTCCCTTTTGGCAATAACATACGCATATTCATCATTAAACATAATAAGATGGCGCTGTTAGCATACTTGCATTACACAACTGACATCTTTGAGGTATTTATGACAGACGTAGCTCGTTATCAACAAAAGAGCAAAACCCTTAGTGCCTTGAGTATCGCAGGCGTTGCTTTGACATTGGGTCTAACTGGCTGTAGCAACAGCGAGACGACTGAGGCAGCTGATGGTGCCGCAGCGACAGAGGGACAAAATATTGAGCTACTCAATGTCTCTTATGATGTAGCACGTGACTTTTACAAAGACTACAACCCTTTGTTTGTTGAGCATTATAAAGCTGAGCATCCAGACAGCAAGATTCTTATCAAGCAGTCACATGGTGGCTCAAGCAAACAGGCATTGTCTGTGGCTAATGGTCTACAAGCAGATGTGGCGACCATGAACCAAGGCTCAGATATTGAGCTGCTCGAAAAAGAAGGTTTGGTTGATTCAGATTGGGAAAGCCAATTCCCTGACAATGCAGTGCCGTTTACTAGTACGATCGTATTTTTGGTACGTAAAGACAATCCAAAAAATATCAAAGACTGGGAAGATTTGACCAAAGATGGTGTTGAGATTGTCATGGCCAATCCAAAAGTGACGGGTAATGGTCGTTATGCCTTCTTAGGTGCTTATGGGTATGGCCTCCATGCTTTTGATCAAGATGAAACAAAAGCTAAAGGCTACGTTAAAGACATGCTCAAAAACGTCAAAGTTTATGAAAATGGCGGCCGCGCTGCGACAACGACTTTCGTACAGCGCGGTATCGGTGATGTACTAGTGACTTTTGAGAATGAAGCCAACCTTGCTGCAACTGACTTTGGTGCCGGTCAAGTAGACATCGTTTATCCAAAATACTCAATCAAATCAGAAAGCCCTGTGGCTGTCGTGAAGACGGTAACAGACAAAAAAGGTACCACAGACGCGGCCAAAGCGTATCTTGACTACTTGTGGAGTGAGCCTGCTCAGCAACTAGCAGCCGATTTATACTTACGTCCTAGCGTTAAGAGCGTTCTTGACAAAAACAGTGACAAATTGCCACCTGTTGAGACTTTCCGCCCGAACGATGCCTTTGGCACATGGGATGAGATCATGAGCACTTACTTCAGTGATGGCGGTGTGTTTGATCAGTTGGCTGTTAATGCCCCGCAGTAACGGCTGGCTAGCCTCATATAAATAGCAGTCATACCATCTATCGTAATGCCGCTGTTTATATAAAAGCCGCGAAGTATCCCATAAAGGACATGGTCATACGTACTATGTCCTTTATATTGTAAGCCGACCAATAATAATTTTAATAACAGTTGTGATAATAATGGTCTTACAGTGAGCACCCTCGCTAAGTACCATCAGTTAGGCAATAGGACATCACTATGAGTGCAACATCTTCTTCTGCCCGTAAACCCGCTAATAAAAAAGGGTGGCTAACACGTTTGCGTCAGCGTAACGTGCTGCCTGGGTTCGGTCTGAGCATGGGCATTACTGTCTTTAGCTTGTCGTTATTGGTGGTCTTACCGTTCGCTATGATGGCTTATACCACAACCCAGATGGGCTGGACGGGTTTTTGGGAAACCATCACTCAGCCACAAGTGACGGCGGCTATCAAGCTGAGCCTATGGATGTCGTTTTTGGCGATGCTGACCAATATGGTCTTTGGTACGCTTGTCGCGTGGGTACTTGTCCGCTATGAGTTTTGGGGCAAGTCGTTAATTAATGCCTTGGTTGATTTGCCTTTTGCCTTACCAACCGCAGTGACGGGTATCTCGCTTGCCACCCTTTATGCCCCCAATGGCTTGATTGGTCAATGGTTTGCCAAGTTCGATATTCAGGTCGCCTTTACGCCGATAGGTATTTGGTTGGCATTGGTTGTGGTGAGCTTTCCCTTTATCGTTCGTGCCGTACAGCCAGTACTCGCTGAGCTGTCGGTTGAGTTTGAAGAAGCTGCCGCCGTATTGGGTGCCAATCGCTTAACCACCTTTCGCAAAGTAATTTTGCCAGAACTACTGCCGGCCTTACTCATGGGCGCAGGTATGATGTTTGCCCGTGCCACTGGCGAGTATGGTTCGGTGATTTTTATCGCAGGTAATATTCCGATGCAGTCTGAGATTTTACCGCTCATTATCATCAGTAAACTTGAGCAGTTTGATGTTCAAGGTGCTTCTGCGGTTGCACTGTTTATGCTACTCATATCGTTTGCGATTTTATTGACCATCAATATCATGCAGTGGAAACTGTCGCACCGCGTAGGAGCTCGCTAATATGCAAATATCTAATAGCTACGACTACCAAAGCAACGCTGCGACCAAAGACACGCCATGGATCCGCCGCACTTTTATTGTCATTGCCGTATTATTTATGGTTTTGATGTTGGTCATTCCTTTACTGGCTGTGTTTTATGAGGCATTTAAAAACGGCTGGCAGTTATATCTTGCATCATTGGTTGACCCTGAGGCGCTCCAAGCCATCAAACTCACATTGATCACAGCGGCGATTGTTTTACCGATTAATATGGTTATGGGTATTGCGATTGCGTGGTTGGTCACACGCTATCAGTTCAAAGGTAAGCAGCTGGTGACGACGTTACTTGATTTGCCATTTTCTGTGTCGCCCGTCGTCGCAGGTTTGATGTTCGTACTTCTATTTGGTTTGAATTCTACGATCGGTGGATGGCTTGAGAGCATGGGTTTTCAGGTGATCTATGCAGTACCTGGTATTATTTTGGCGACGCTATTTGTCACCTTTCCTTTTGTTGCACGTGAGCTGATACCACTAATGCAGACCCAAGGCGACTCTGAAGAGCAAGCCGCATTAACCTTGGGTGCGACAGGCTGGCAGACTTTTTGGCATGTGACATTGCCTAATATTAAATGGGCGCTGCTATATGGTTTGATTTTGACCAATGCACGTGCGATGGGGGAGTTCGGCGCTGTCAGTGTCGTATCTGGTCATATTCGCGGTGAGACTAATACCATACCGCTGTTGGTTGAGATTGCCTATAATGATTATAACTTTACCGCTGCATTTGCCTTATCGAGCTTACTTGCCGCACTTGCCTTAGTGACGCTATTGATTCAGCAAGTCATGACCAAAATGCAAGAGCGTAAATTTGCTAAGTCTGAACGTTTGGCGGCTGCCCCTGAGCTACCAGCGAGTGCCAATGCAACGACGTCAACGGCTGAGAGTACTAGTAAGCTATAAGTTGTTTGGGTAAGTATTCAGGGTTGTTCAATCATATTGACACAGTCGTTAAGACATCAGTCTCAATACGACAAAAGATATTATAAGAGATACCATTATGAGCATTGAGATTCGCAACGTTAATAAAAAATTTGGTGACTTTACGGCTTTAGATAACATCAATATTACTGTGCCAACTGGCAAGCTGACGACCTTGCTAGGCCCATCAGGCTGCGGTAAGACCACATTGCTACGTATCATTGCGGGTCTGGAATATGCCGACTCTGGACAGGTACTGTTTGATGAGCTGGATGTCACCAATACGCCAGTACAAAAGCGTCATATTGGCTTTATGTTTCAGCATTATGCGTTGTTCCGTCATAAGAGCATCGCGGATAACGTTGCCTTTGGATTGACGTTGCTACCAAAAAATGAGCGACCTAGTAAGGCGGATATCAATAAGCGCGTGGCTGAGCTGTTAGAGTTGGTGCAGCTGCCACAAGTCGCTAATGCGTACCCACATCAACTATCAGGTGGTCAGCGTCAGCGAATTGCCTTAGCCCGTGCACTGGCAGTAAAACCAAAGTTACTATTGCTAGATGAGCCATTTGGTGCGTTAGATGCCAAAGTACGTAAGGAGCTGCGCACGTGGCTAAAAAATATCCATCATGAGCTTGGCATCACAAGTATCATGGTGACTCATGACCAAGAAGAGGCGCGTGCGGTATCAGATGAGATCGTCGTGATGAATCAAGGGCGAGTAGAGCAGGTAGGAACGTCAGAGGAGTTGATACATCATCCAGCCAATGCGTTTATCAGCGACTTCTTAGACTTGGCATAGGGCTCGGCGTTTACTTTTTGTCCTTTATAACAGATCAGAGTAAGCAAACTAAAAAAACCTACACATTTATGTAGGTTTTTTTAGTTTGTCGAGTCATCTGTACCACAGACAACCATCCTAAATAGCCGCGCTATCTAGGCAAGCTTTGATGCGTCGCTATCTGACTCATTAGGCAAGAGCTGGTCATAAGTAATATTCAAGATATCTTGACACCATTCTGGCAAATCATCAGCGACTTCATACCACATCCATGTGCCATCACGCACATAGCTCAAAATACCCAATTTCTTCAAATGGTTCAGGTGACGCGATATCGTTGGTTGTGGTTGATCCAGTATGTCTACCAGATCACCCACGCAACGGGCTTCTTTTTTGAAAAGAATTTGAAATATTTTTAGACGTGTCGGATCAGATAAGACTTTAAATAGATCAATAGGTCGTATCGTAAAATTATTATCAGACATAGAAAAATTCCAGTGTGCTTCGTTTATAGGGGTTCAATATACCAGCAGTTATTCATAAAATCGATTAAAAAATAATCAAAATTACAGTTCATCGTAAATTTACTACCTTTCACAATATTCGGTTACAGGCACACTTATATCCGCTTACACAAATGTATAACCTGAGACAATGCTGTGACTGATAAATATACCGAATGTGATTGAAAATGATAATAGTTATCGTTATTATACTGCATAGAATAAACGTGGTGTTTAATAATACATCACAGCCAATGATCGTTAGCAGCTTTCACCCATGATCTTATCAATCACTCAGTAGTGCACAGCAATTATCGAATAGTGGTATTCAGAGGAGCCAATCCATGTACGTATGTATCTGTAATAACGTCAAAGAAAAGCAAATCAAAGCAGCCATTGCCTCTGGTGTCGATACGCTCGATGGTCTAAAAGACACGCTCGACGTTGCAACTTGCTGTGGATGCTGTGAGCCTATGGTCAATGATTACTTAGACGAACATCACGCAGCACTCGATGTCTTAGCGTATGCTGTCTAGGCGCTTTTGAACCAAACCCCGTTATCTTGGGTCTGACCATCCGATGAAATATATTCCAAATTATAAATATATAATTTTATTATACATAAAGAATAGGTCATAAGCGTCCATATAACCTCATCGATACGCCAGCATCGTTGCTACCACTCTACATCAAATATTGTGCTTAACTGCTGTGGTTAATTACAATTCTCAATTAGCATCTCATTCTTAGTTCACAACATTACATGCGATGTAGCGACTGTATGCTACTATATCTGTCTAAAATTGTAAGACGTTCGATAGATTTTACTCTTTACTGATCAGTTTACGTATTCAGGTATCTTTATATGTAAATATATGAATATATAGATCGGTAAAAACATATAGAGGAGTGTACATTATGAAAGGCAGTCAAAAAGTTATTGATTATTTGAATTTCTTATTGGGCGGTGAGCTGGCGGCACGTGATCAGTATTTTATCCACTCAGAGATGTATGCTGAATGGAGCTATGGCAAATTGTACGATCGTATCCATCATGAAATGGAAGATGAGACACTGCATGCGCAGGCGATTATTCGTCGCATTCTCATGCTGAGTGGTACACCCAACATGACGATCGATCAGATCAATATCGGCAGCACGGTTCCTGAGATGCTACAGATTGATCTTGATTTAGAATATAAAGTACAGAAACATCTAAAAGAAGGCATTGCGCTTTGTGAAGCAGAACACGACTATGTCACACGTGAGATGCTGGTTGAGCAGCTAAAAGATACTGAAGAAGACCATGCGCATTGGCTTGAGCAACAGTTGCGCTTAATTGACATGATTGGTCTGCCTAATTATCTACAAACCCAAGTGGCTGAAGTCACTCCCAATCTTGTTTGATATCATCATAGATATAAATAAAACATAACACTTAGTACAAATATGAAAGGGAGAGAGACAATGAAAGGGGATAAAGAGGTTATCCGCGCACTTAACAAAGTACTTGGACAGTCATTGATTGCTATTAATCAGTACTTTTTGCACGCACGTATTGCCCGTCACTGGGGATTAGAATCTCTAAATGACTCACTTTATAAGCAGTCGATTGCTGAGATGAAATGGTCAGACGATTTGATCGCACGCATTTTGTTGTTGGATGGTTTGCCTAACTTACAAGAGCTTGGTAAGGTGTTGGTTGGGGAAGATGTACCAGAAGTGATTGAGTGCAATCTGCGCCTTGAGAAGCAAAAATTTGATATCATCACCGATGCAATCACCTTGTGCGAGACAAAGTCTGACTATGTCTCTCGCCAGCTGTTGGTCACGTTAAAAGATGGCAGTGAAGAATATCAAGACTGGCTAGAGACGCAGGAAGATTTGATCGAAAGTATTGGTGCAGAACGCTATATTCAATCACAAATCAATGATGACGAGACACCTTAAACGATTGGCTTAGTCTAGCCGATAATAAAACCGAATGAAAAGCCAGCGATTATGCTGGCTTTTTTGTGTCTTACTTTTTTATACAGGATTTTTTGTACAGGGATAAAGGGTTATATGGAGAATAGGAAAAGGTTTGCCCATATCGTCAAATGGTGAGCGGAAAACGACAGCTGTTTACCGATGCCTTTTCCTCTTGCCTTATCTGTGACAAATAGCATTTCAATCTTTGAACCCTTTATTTTAATAAAGCCCAGCATGGAACCATTACCGTCTTTGATACATTTTAGGGTCAATGCAGGCAAGCATTTTTTAATGATGATAGGTCTAAAAAAAGGCAATATCTTCTTCTGTGATAAAGTCATGGGTTGCTCGAACAGAGTTTTCCCAAACAGCCATCAACGCGGCATAGTTTTCAAGAAATACGTCTTCTATCGCCATAGTATTTTCTCTCATTAGTACAGACCGCGACCATCCTCTGGCTTTAGCCGTAAAAAACCCAGCCCTGAGAGAATAGTAAAGCCGCCCAGCACCCAATAAGTGATTTGAAAAGCTTGTAGGGTATCCACTTGAAACCGATCACGTAATAAGTTTAGTAATGCGGCACCAAAGGCAATACCCAAGCCGATTGCCATTTGCTGATTGACGGCCATTAAGCTGTTGCCACTACTGGTCTGTGCCCCTTGTAAATCGCCGATAGTGATGGTATTCATGGCACTGAACTGGATTGAGTTACAAACACCAATCACAATCAGCACCGGGATCATCCATGGCCACTGCGCCGCATCTGAGAACTGTCCTAGTACAATGATCAGTAAACCCAAAATAAGGGTGTTGTATACCAATACGGTACGGTAACTATAACGCTGAATAATTTTGCTGACAAAGGGTTTTATCCCAAGTGCACCAACTGCAATGGGTGCTAATAACCAGCCTGCCTGCGAAGGTGTGTATTCAAACACGACTTGTAATAGTAATGGTAATAAAAAAGGCACGGCACTGATGCCAATACGCGTGGATAGATTGCCAGTAATACCAATACGAAAAGTAGGCACATTAAAGAGTGTCAAAGAAAATAGCGGCGCAACATGGCGTTTAGCATGCCATACATAGGTCAGTAAAAAACCAATCGATGCGGCAGCTAGCAATAGCGTATTGTAACCGTGGCCCACTTTTGAACCCATCTCAACCGCTAACGTCAACGCGCACGCACCCAATGCGAACAGCCCAAAACCGACCCAGTCTAAAGACTGCTTATCCCCAAACAGCGCAGGTATGAGTTTTTTGCCAATGACAAACCCCACCACGCCCATTGGAATATTGATCAAAAATATCCAGTGCCAACTGGCATATTGGACCAAATACCCGCCAAGCAAGGGTCCAACCAGAGGCGCGACCAAGGCAGGAATTACTGCAAAATTCATTACCGTTAATAACTGATTACGCGGGTAGGACTTTACCAAAATCAAGCGCCCAACTGGGGTCATCATAGCGCCGCCAATACCTTGTATCACCCGTGATACCACCAAAAAGTTCAATGTGGACGCCATCGCGCACAGCAGTGAACCGATGCAAAATATCACAATAGCGGAGAGAAAAACGCGGCGCGTACCGTATTTGTCTGCCAAAAACCCACTAATTGGAATAAAAATTGCCAAGGTCAATGCATAGCTGATAACGGCCCACTGCATTTTTAACGGTGACTCATCTAATGCCAAGGCCATCTGCGGCAGTGCGGTGTTCAGGATAGTGGCATCCAGAATTTGCATGAATAGCGCCACTGCTAACACATAGGGTAGGTATTTATTTTGAGTTGGGGTGAGCGTTAGCATGTCAATCCCATTGGGTATCTCATTATGAAGTCAAAAAAATCGCCTCTGACAATCAGAGCTGCCAGAATGCGCGATATAAGTTGAGTAGTATAAGAAAGCTTGTATCGTAATAAAAGTAGCTCAAGGTAACGAGATACCCTGATAGGCTTGAATCATTAGGTGATATGTCATCACTCACAGCAAAATCGTAACATTGATTACAAGAGAAGACTTTTATGCGGTAATGATGAGGCTGATTATAATATTGCCGATATGATTATTTGGGCATGGTATGGACAGTTGGTACTTGGCAAGCTATATGATGCGGCAGAGTTTTTGCAAGTACAAGACTACAAACACATACAGCGCTGGGCGAAAAAAATTGCTGAGAGACCTGCCGTCAAGCGTGCTATAGACCTAGAGTTAAAACCTATTGATTAACTTATAAGATCACACCCATTGAATGGTCTTAATTAGTGACAATTAGGAATGAAATCAGGCTGATAAGTAAATCTCTTATCAGCCTGATTTTATTGTATTTAATTTAATTAAATGAATATAAATACAGCCACTTACTTTCCTTTGTGTTTACACAATGGTACATTAGTACAACAGATAGAAACATTGGTGCGTTAAGATAACCGCTTATCACCGTAATCGACAGGTGTTTATACTTATTTAATTGATGAGTAATAGATTATGAAACACAATAATAAAATGCGCTTACCTATGCTTGCAGCAGTTAGTATGGCTTTGTTTGGTACAGCAAGTATGGTGAACGCCAAAACTGAAACTGAGTTTACCAGCCAAGATTGGCAGGTGGTCTGTGATAATACCCGTACTTGCCGGATAGCAGGCTATCAAGCAGAAAATAATAGTGAATTTCCTGTCTCTGTCTTATTGACCCGCCGTGCAGGGGCAAACGCCGCTGTAGATGGCAAAGTCAAGCTTGGTGGTACCAAAGACAGCTCCTCTAAAGCTCTCATGCAGCTTGGCAACCGCCACCGTATCTCTTTGTTTATTAACGATAGAAACTATGGTGAAACCAAACCATATTCTGCGGCAACAGGCCATGCTGAGCTTACTCAAACGCAAGTTACCGCCTTAGTTAGCGCCCTTCAGCGATCAAGCAAAATCACATTCGCATTACGTAACTCGCGCTGGCAACTCTCAGACAGAGGAGCTAGTGCGGTCATGTTAAAGGCCGATGATGTCCAAGGACGCGTGGGTACGCCAAGTGCGCTGATGAACCATGATAATGCGACCAAATCTAATAGTAATGTCTTACCCCCTAAAGCAGTACCTGTACTACGTTTTGTAGAGCCTGCCGGAAAATCTGATACCAATAATAGCAAAAAGTTTGTGATGAGATCTTCTCAATTGGCATCCCTAATGAAACGAACCATGAAAGATGCGGACGCGGATTGTCCAAATCTATCAGATGATTCATCTTGGCAAGTCAATCGGCTCAATGATTCACAGCTACTTGCACAGCACGATTGCTGGACAGCCGCTTACAACGCTGGTAGTGGGGTGTGGGTGATCAATGATAGCAAGCCCTACAAGCCAACCTTGGTGACGACTAGCGCCACCAATTACGACAAAGGTAAGCTTAGCTCAGTACAAAAAGGTCGCGGTATTGGCGACTGTATGAGTCAAGTCGATTGGGTGTGGACGGGCCGCGCGTTTGAGAAAAGCCATGAAAGCACCACTGGACTGTGCCGTCTTATCGAAGCGGGCGGGGCATGGCAGCTGCCGACTTATGTCACGGATGTTAAAGTAGTCAAATAATCACCGATTTTTTGTTGAATGAGACGTTTAGCATGCTCAATAGAGGACTTATTCGGGCTATTTACTCAGTAATTGAATAAATGGCTACACATAATTTTTTATTGTGCTATACTGCGTCGCCACGCAAGCTTAGGCTTTCGTGAATTATGAGATTGATAACATCGCCTGCGATTTTGGGTCTAGGATGACCATAAGTAATTGTTGCCGATGATTTTGTGTGCTTAAATAACCTTTCAAATATATTCGTTATTTTTGACTCATATCTTATCTACTGACCTATATAGGGTCTAGATTGGTTGCTGTTTGCGATTATCTACTTTGGATAAAGTATCGATAATGCGCGTATATCAAACATGGATAAGACACTCGGCACTACCACCAAAATACGTCAGACAGTACGAAAGCACTTATTATTATTCTGAGCCCAATTGGCTCGGATGCGGATTATCGACACTTTTTGTGATTCGATAGCTACTTAATAAAGGCGGCGTGATGAACGGTTATCAGTGGTATGCATCAAGTTTGCTGAATTTACAGCAGCTTATACTTACCAAGGATTCCTATGACTGACATCTTATCTGCAATTGCCGCTGAAAACGGTATCATCGAAAGCAACGACACTACTGCAAACACTGACACCTCTAATACTGACGCTACTGCTCAAGCAGCAACAGACGCGGCCTCAGAAGACAAAACAACCTTTAGCGATCTTAATATTGCCAAGCCGATTTTGACCGCGCTTGATCGCATCGGTTATACCAATCCAACACCTATCCAAGAACAAGCCATTCCGTTTGCACTAGCCGGCCGTGACCTTTTATTGTCAGCGCAAACAGGTAGTGGTAAAACAGCAGCATTCGTAATCCCAGTACTCGATCGCTTAAGCCGTGCCACCAGCTTTGACAAACTGACCAAAGCACTGATCCTAACGCCAACGCGCGAGCTTGCTCAGCAAGTCCATGACAGTGTCCGTACGTACTCTAAAGACATGCGCGGTTTGTTCTGTGTGCCCTTGGTCGGCGGCGCGCCTTATAACGGTCAAATCACCGCCCTACGTAAAGGTGTACAGGTCATCGTCGCCACGCCTGGTCGTTTGCTTGACCATATAAAAGCAGGCCGTGTGGATTTATCAAACCTTGAAGTGTTGGTGCTGGATGAAGCGGACCGTATGCTTGACATGGGTTTTGCTGATGATATCAGTGACATTTTGCGCGCCGCTCCTGTGGATCGCCAGACCGTCATGTGTTCAGCAACTTGGGATGGCCCAGTCGGTAAAATCGCTGCCAGCTTCACTAAGAACCCTGAGCGCGTATCAATCAAAGTAGAATCTGCACACATCGAAGAAAAAGTGTACTACTGTGATGATTTTGATCACAAAAACCGCTTGCTTGACAAAATCGTTTGCCAACAAGAGATGGATCAAATCATTATCTTTGCTGCAACCAAACGTAGCACTGAGAAATTGGCAAAACAACTACAAGAAGCGGGCCATAAAGCAAGCTTCCTACATGGTGACCTGCCACAGAGCAAGCGTAACCGCATCGTTCAAGATTTGCGTAATGGTAAGGTAAAAATCTTAGTAGCGACTGACGTTGCGGCTCGTGGCCTAGACGTGCCAGCAATCTCACACGTCATCAACTATGACTTACCACGTCAGACTGAAGATTACGTCCACCGTATTGGTCGTTGTGGCCGTGCTGGTCGTACTGGTGTGGCTATCAGCCTATGCAGCATGGATGATCGTCCACAATTGGCCGCCATCAACCGTTACTTAGATCGCAAGATGGAAGTCTGTGTTATTGAAGGTATGGAGCCTAAGAAAACCTACGTACCTAGCGAAAACAAAGGTAAAGGCCGTGGTCGTGGCCGTGGTCGTTCAAGCGGTGGTTACGCTGGCAAATCTAGCGGCGGTGGTCGTGGCCGTTCAAGTAATGGCGCACCAACTGGTCAACGCGCGAGCAATGACAGCGGATACCAAGGCAAACCACGTGAGCGTTCAGGTGGCAAGCCGTACCAAGGTAAGCGTACTGGTGGCCCAAGCCGTGGCGACAACAACGGTGTTCCACATGGTGAGCGTGCGGCAACTGGTCGTGGTCGTCCAAGTGGCAGCCAAGGCCGTCCGGCAAATCGTTCTGACAGCCGCGGTCAAGGTCGTCCAAACGGTGGCAACCGTGGTAAAAACTCGTAATATCGCTATAGCTGACGATGAATATTCGTAATTAATCGTCTAAAGTAGTAAAAAGCCAGATACTTGTTATCTGGCTTTTTTGTGCGTGACCCATTGTTCGCTGATGGTATAGTTAAGCTTTTGCAGGAATGACTAACTATGATTCGTTTAGAACTCAGCAGTTATTAAGATCATTGACATGGCTGCTTGCACGAGTTTTATCGCTTGTCTATACTGATTCACTTTTGCCAGTTGTTTGCCTCGGAGCGCCTTGATGCCTACTACCTCCTCTTTAGCAATTGATAGCCTGACATTAGCTTTCGGTATCATTATGGCAATCATTGGTCTAGTATTCTATACCCAAGGTTTGCCGGGTAAATTCTGGCGACGGTTTTATGCGGTATTGCCCGGTATTGTGCTGTGCTGCTTTATACCTGCTACTTTGAATAGCTTAGGGGTGTTCGCCGATGGGGTGGGTTCACAGATTTATGGATTTACCGCGACGTATCTGCTGCCAGCCAGTTTGCTATTGATGACCTTATCCATGGATGTTCCCAAAATACTAGGATTGGGTTGGAAAGCGATTGCCATGTTCTTTGCCGCCAGTATCGCTATTGTTATTAGCGGTCCCATTAGTTTAGGAATAGCTAAGTGGGTATCGCCTGAAATGTTCCTCAATGATACGTTATGGCGTGGATTTTCAGCCGTGGCAGGCAGTTGGATCGGCGGTGCAGCTAACCAAGCGGCAATGAAAGAGCTGTTTGGGGTCAGTGATGATTTGTTTGGTATGATGATTCTGGTCGATGCCACCAATGCCTCATTGTGGTTATTGGCAATATTAGTAATGGCAAAACACAGCGCAAAGATCGATCGATTCTTACGAGCGGATACCAGTAGTATTGATAAAGTTATCAAGGCCGTCGAAAGCTATGAGCGCGATCATGCCCGTCCAGCCACCATCAATGATTTGATGGTGATGTTTGGTTTGTGCTTTGCCATGGTAGGAGTGGCGCACTTTGTTGGTGGACAAATTGCTGCCTTTTTTGCCCCATATAAATGGGCGGCGCAATATAGTTTTGCCAGTTCATTCTTTTGGATGGTAGTCATTATTACTCTGTTAGGTGTCATTTTTTCTTTTACTAAGATTCGCAGACTCGACCATGTGGGCGCGTCCAAAATGGGTACCGTATTTATCTTCGTGCTGATTGCCGCAATTGGTATGCAGATCAATTTGGCAGGTATTGTCTCGCAGTGGCGGCTATTGCTTATCGGCTTTTTATGGATGAGTATTCACGTCGTGATTATCTTTGCTGTTGCCAGACTGATTCGCGCACCGTTTTTCTTTTTGGCAGTTGGCTCCAACGCCAACACGGGTGGTGCGTCCTCTGCGCCGATTGTCGCGACGGCTTTTCATCCGTCGCTTGCGCCTGTTGGTGTGTTTTTGGGTATTATGGGCTATGCGGTGGGGACGTTTGGCGGGTATATTAGCACCCAGCTGATGCGCTTGGTAGTGGGTTAGTGTTTAGGTTATCCATATTCTGATAGCATTTTTTCCTCAAAAAACCTGCAATGATTGCGGGTTTTTTTATTATAAGGTGCCTAATGACTTAAGTTGTCGTTTTGTCTATCTATGCTATTGATACGTAAGCATTGCCACACCCCTGCATGAGTACGTGTTAACCTTCCTGCTACTCAGATGAATAATAATAAATACGTTAGCAATAAATAGGGTCTCAATAGGAAAAATAGCGTCATGGCCAATCCAAAGCAATTAGAAGCAACAGAAAATAAGACAAGTATCGTCAAGAACGCTCTATACAACCCTAATCAAGAAAATATCCAAGTCAGAGGTGCGCGTGTTCATAATTTAAAGAACGTCGATGTGGATTTGCCGCGCAATGCCTTAGTGGTCTTTACGGGTATATCTGGATCGGGAAAATCCTCACTGGCATTTGGAACCTTGTTTGCTGAGTCACAGCGGCGCTATCTTGACTCGGTCTCACCTTATGCTAGACGACTGATCGATCAGGTTGATGAGCCCGATGTCGATGCCATCGAAGGGCTGCCGCCAGCCGTGGCACTGCAGCAGCAGAGAGGCACACCATCGGTTCGCTCATCCGTGGGTAGTGTGACGACTATTTCTAATGGCTTACGTATGCTGTACTCACGAGCAGGAGCATATCCTGCTGACCAAGAAATGCTGTATGCCGATGCATTTTCTCCCAATACGCCAGATGGGGCTTGCCCAAGATGTTCGGGTATTGGCCGTGTATTTGAAGTCACCGAAGAATTGCTGGTTCCAGACAATACCAAAAGCATTCGCGAGCGAGCTATTGCCGCATGGCCACCAGCGTGGCAAGGTCAAAACCTGAGCCGTATATTGACCACGCTCGGCTATGATATTGATAAACCTTGGCACACCTTACCAAAAGAGACCCGCGATTGGATTTTGTTTACCGATGAGACGCCAACGGTACCTGTTTACCCTGAGTACGATATCGCGCAAACGCGAGAGGCGATTGAGAAAGGGGAGAAGCCAAATTACATGGGTACATTTACCAGTGCCAAAAACTTTGTTTTGCACTCTTTTGCGACCACTCAAAGCCCGCGCACCAAGAAACGCGTTTCGCAATTTATGCAGATATCCGAGTGTCCAGAATGTCACGGCAAAAAACTTAAGAAAGAATCACTGTCGGTTAAATTTGCAGGACTTGATATAGGTGAGCTATCGCAGCTCACATTGACGGATATGGCCCAAAAACTTGAGAAAACAGCACACACCAAAGTGGCAGATGACACACCAAACCGCGAAAAAGCCATCGTTGCTCAGCGTATTGCCAGTGATATTCTCTCGCGTATCGAAGCACTGACAAGGCTTGGGCTCGGTTATCTGTCACTTGAGCGTACCACACCAACACTATCGCCTGGTGAACTGCAACGATTGCGATTAGCGACCCAAATTCGCTCGCAGCTGTTTGGCGTGGTCTATGTCCTCGACGAGCCATCAGCAGGTCTGCACCCTGCTGACACGCAGGCGCTGCTTGGTGCGTTAGATGAGCTGATTGCGTCTGGCAATTCGGTATTCGTCGTTGAGCATGATGTGAGTGTCATTAAGCATGCTGATTGGGTGGTCGATGTTGGTCCACAAGCTGGGACGCATGGCGGTGAGATCGTCTATAGTGGGCCTATAGCGGGGCTACGTGAGGTTGAGGGGTCACATACGGGTCGATATCTCTTTGCCAACGATATGCCTAATACTCTGTCGAAAGCTGATACCAGACAGCCAACCGCATGGCTCAATCTTGCCAACATTGAGCGCAACAATATCACAGGATTGGATATTGCCTTTCCACTTGGGGTAATGACCAGTGTCACAGGTGTATCAGGGTCAGGTAAGTCGAGTCTTGTCAGCCAAGCATTGGTTGAGTTGGTCAATGCAGCACTGGGGCAAAAAACGGTTGCAGAAGCGCCTGTAGGTGAGGCAGATTTGCTTGAGCAAGAGCTTGAGACAGTCACTGGTGGTGAAATTGTCGCTGGCATGGAGCAAGTCCGTCGTCTTATTAATATCAATCAAAAGGCGATTGGGCGGACACCGCGCTCCAATCTGGCGACTTATACAGGATTGTTCGATGACGTACGTAAGCTGTTTGCCGCAACTAAGCAAGCAAAAGCACATGGCTATGATGCTGGACGTTTCTCGTTTAACACCAAAAAAGGTCGCTGTCCAAATTGCGAAGGCCTAGGGTTTGTCAGTGTAGAGTTGCTGTTTTTGCCCAGTGTCTATGCGCCGTGTCAAGTCTGTCATGGCGATCGCTATGATGAAGAGACGCTTGCCATCACGTATCGAGACAAGAACATCGCTGAAGTGCTGAACTTGACGGTGGAGGCGGCTCATGAGTTTTTTGTAGATGAAGCGCCTATTTTGCGTGCCTTAGAGGCGTTGCTACAGGTTGGGCTTGGCTATCTGCGCTTGGGTCAGCCAGCCACTGAGCTGTCAGGCGGCGAGGCGCAACGCATCAAGCTGGCAACTGAGCTACAACGCACGCAGCGAGGCGATACGTTATACATACTGGACGAGCCCACCACAGGGCTACATCCTGCTGATGTGTCCATGTTAATGGCTCAATTGAACGGCCTTGTCGATGCAGGTAATACGGTCATCATGGTTGAGCATGATATGCAAGTAGCCAGTAATAGCGACTGGATAATTGATATTGGCCCAGGCGCGGGTGATGAGGGCGGGTTGATTGTTGCTCAAGGAACGCCAGAAGACGTGGCCCAATCAGAAGACAGTCGCACCGCACCGTTTTTATTAGTGTGATTTTATTGATGTGACGACCAGTCTTCAAATTGGGTCTAAGGGTGAAAGGTCTATCCCCAATAGTTATCAGGGCATTTGGGCAATTCAACTAACGTGCGACGTAACGTATCTGACCATTTATGACGGATGGTATTAAAATATTCATCACGCTCATCAATACGGCAACCTTTTGGTAAGATTAAACTGTCATTACAGTTAGGCTTACAGTATAAATTTTAAAACATAATGTATGGATGACAGTCTGCGCCGCTCAGTAATTTATTTATGAGCGGCGTTTTTTATACATTTTAATATAGTAATTATCATGGCGTGCTACTGGTTATCGCTATAGTATACGTAGAATGGCTGGCCTATATACTAAGAATGATAAGGATAAAGTGTATGTTTGACATCATAAAAGACTAATGATAAGGATAAAGTGTATGTTTGACATCATAAAAGACTGGCGCGAGCAGCGCATATTGGACAACAGCCAGTTCACGCATGAAGACTGGGCGCGGGCGGCTGAACGTATCGCTATCCTTGATAGGTTAAATGAGGAAGAGAGAGGCCGTTTATTTGACTTGACGACGCTGTTTTTGGCGGATAAATCTATTACCGGCGCACAAGGGTTCGAGGTTACCGATGCGGTCAGACAGTCTATTGCGCTACAAGCCTGCCTGCCGATCTTATATCTTGGTCTTGAGTGGTATAAAGGCTGGTCATCCATCATTATTTATCGCGGCTCATATAAGAGCAATCAAACCACCATGGACGAGTTTGGGGTGGTGCATGAGGGCAGTCAGCACCGTAGTGGTGAAGCATGGCAGCGCGGGCCTGTGATACTGTCATGGAAAGATGCTAAGCACTCAGGCGAGCGTGACGGTCATAACGTCGTTATTCACGAGTTTGTGCATAAGCTTGATATGATGAATGGCCGCTCCAATGGCTTTCCACCGATGCAGCCTGATATGGATCCTGAGCGCTGGACACAGATTATGACTCGCGATTTTGAGGATTTTCAAACGCATCGCAAATCAGGCTTAGACCGTTATGGTGCGACCAACCCTGCCGAGTTTTTTGCGGTATTGAGCGAGGTGTTTTTTGAAACCCCGCAAAAGCTGGTTGACGCGTATCCTGATATTTATGAGATTATGACGAAGTTTTTTAAGTAAAGTCCACTTTAGGCAAAAGCATAATTTTAAATTTATATATCAAAAATTGAATATAATTCAATATGATAAAGATCTAAAAAGGGCAATGCTTCGTGTATGAAGCATTGCCCTTTTTTAATACATTTATTTGACCATTCAGATGCTTACGCTGTTATTTAAACCGTCCACTGATCGTTAATAACAGCGACGAGATAACGTTTCCCTTGATATTCATCAAACACCAAGCGCAACACCCGCCAGTCTAAACCGCTGTATTCATCACTACCTTTATAGTAAAACTCAACGACATCAGAGTTTTGATATATTTTATTTAGGTTATTGATGCTATTGCCACTTTTTTGAAACTCATTGACGCTAAGAGTAGCGTCATTAAAGGTTTTGGCCTTTACCCAAGTGTCTAGGTACTCTGGTAGCGGTATGATTAATGGCTCACCAGAGCCGTCACGTTCACCCCAAGTAAAGCGGATTTTGGACTGCTGCAAATACTGTGCATATTGCTCGCGGCTAAAAACCTTGTCTGACTCAGGGCGTACGTAAGCATACATTGAGAAACGTACGCCACGCGTGGGGTGAATGTCATTGGCTATTCTAGAAAAATTTTTATTAGCCAATGCATGCTGTATGCGCAGTGCCTGCTGTCTAAGGGTTTGTTGACTGATATCGGTGCTAGTAGGGGGGGATGAGATACTAGTCGGTTGAGCGACAATCGCTTCGCTGGACTCAGAGGCAGACTGACAACCAGTCGCAGTCAAAGTAAGCAATAAAAGGCTACTAGAGGCCAATGTGGCAAGTTTCGTATCAAAAAAAGCAGGTAGTCTCATAAAAGCATCCTTACCATAGTGGTTATTGAAAATTGTATAGAAATGATGGATTGCTAAAAATTGGTACAAGAGCCAGCAATCAAGGTTGTTAGCAGGCAATATCAATGATATGTAAGCAGAATTTTGGTAAGTAAACCTGAATGATACGATAAGACAGCAAAGTCCTAATATGGCTATGATGTAATGGATCGTAACACTTATCCTAGAAAATTCTGTAGAGAGCACCATGCCAACCTATAAATCGCTGACATTGCTATTGACGACAGGACTGATGACTATCGGAAATGCAACAGCAGATTTGACAAACGTATCGCCTAAGCAAGCAGCCATGAAGATTGCAACCATCACAAAGATGTATCAGCAAGACATCGGGGATGAAGGCATGAGCAATCCTGCGGTGCTACAGCAATATGCCAATGAAGATTTGCAAGCGGCTATGCAACTAGAACAAGATTATTTTGATAAACATCAAATGTCGTGCAATATCGATTATGATGTGTTGTGGAATTCTCAAGATCCTGATTATACTCAAGACAAAAAAATATCGATGACTGAGCAAGGATTGGTTCAAGTCAGCTTGGCGCAAGGTGGTGATATCTATTATAAATTGACGTGCGATTCTGCTGATAAGAATGGAGATTGCCAAATCGCAGATGTCATTTTGAATGAAGACGGTGGAACTTTGAGTCAGCATTTGCTTGAAGCGTGTCGTTAGTAGAAAACTGAATTGATATTAAAAATGTTAGCGCCAAGCTATATGACGCAGATTGATATTTACTCTTATACTGAAACCGCTGGTTTGTTTTCGCATAATGTATATTATGTTAAACTAAGGCTACCGTACAATAAGTTCATGGGATTATACTTTTATGAAATTAGGTTTGCGGTGTTAAATAACCATTGAAGCTGTACAGCCTCATGGTTTGTAGCGGCTAATACCTACACATTGAATAGATTAATCTTGACTTCATAGATCAAAAAAACCCTGCATGCTATTACTTATATAGCATGCAGGGCTGAGCCTTCATCAGTTATACAATTTCGAAAACCCTTGGGTCAAATCAAAAATCCATCGTTGCTGACAGCAAGAACGTACGCGGCTCACCTATGGCCAAATCGTTGTAATGTGCCGTTGTCCAATAGGCCTTATTCATCACGTTTTCGACACTACCGCGCAGTGTCAGTGGTTTGTCATTAACAGAAGTCAAATAGCGCGCACCCACACCATATATAGTGCGACCTGGTAGGGACTGTATATTGTCATTTTCGAGATATTGTTTAGACACCGCATTTGCATTTGCTGTTAGCGTCAAATTTTCTACGAGAGGTAAATCCCACTCTACGCCGATTTTAGATTGCCACTTTGGCACACCAGCCGCTTGGTTGCCTTCGTTAACCCCATCATTCATTTTAGTCAACTTAGCATCAATATAGCTGATACCACCCATTAAGCGTACATTTTCAGCAGGCGAGCCAAACACGCCCCACTCCAGGCCTCGATTACGCTGAGCACCAGCATAAGAAAAAATATTGGTATCGGTATCGGTATAACTGTTGGGTTTTTCGATTTCATAAGCACTTAGAGTATGAGAGAAATTACCAAGATCGATTTTTATACCGACTTCTTTTTGTTTGGTCTTATAAGGCGCAAATATCTCGCCAGCATTTTCTGCATCTGTTGGTGCTGTATCTCCTTTACTTAGTCCTTCTATGTAATTTGCATACAAAGACGTCTGGTCGGTTATCTTTACTGAGAGCGCCACTGACGGCGTTACGGCATTTTCATCATATTTGGCACCTGTTGATAACATGCCGCCTGTTTGTTCTGTTTTTAGCTGTTGATAGCGAGCCCCTAAGGTGAGTTGGTATTTATCCTGATCAAACGATAACGTGTCTGCAATGCCATAGCTGGTCAATTCGGTGTCTGTCGCAGTTAAAAGTGGCGGATTCAGATCTAAATCAGGTCTGGATCCCCACACAGGGTCGTAGATATTGGTATCAACACTGACACCACGGAATCTTGCTGCATACAAATTGTATTCCTCTTCATAGCGGGTGGCATTGACTGCTATTTGGTGTCCAATATTGCCCGTTTGGAATTGACCATTTAAGCCTACTTCAAGCGATCTTCTTTCGTTGTCATCGCCTACGTATCCAACGGTGGTACTGATATCTCCATCAGTATTAGATATCTGAGCATTATCTGCACTGAGTCCGTCATAATTCCATTTGGTTACCCCCATGGAGGCATACGTTGTCAATTGGTCATTGATATCAAATTCAGCGCGTCCTATGGCCCCTTTGGTTTGAGTCTCAAAATAGGCCCAACTGGGATTTAATAATGTATCTGGATCTGGAACACTAGGAATATCAACACCTGATGCTAATGTAACTCCTCGAGTCGGCCCATCCACATGGTCTGTTGTCGTATAAAGGTCGGCGGATACTCGTGCACGCTCACCGCGCCAGTCCAGTGCAATAGCTGCTGATTGCGCTTGCTTTTCTTGATCATCAACGGCGCTATCACCCTCTCTATAAGCCCCATTTATACGAACACCAAATTGCTTGTCTTCACCAAAGCGGCGACCTATATCGACATGCGCGCCCAATTGTGAGTCTGATAGATATCTAGTGGTCAGCTGTGTCAGCGGCTCATCCCCTGCTCGTTTGGTGACTAGGTTGACAGAACCGCCGATAGAGCCGTTGGGAGACATGCCATTGAGCATTGCTGATGGACCTTTGAGCACCTCAACACGCTCAAACATTTCAGGTGAGCTACGATAGTAAGGTGCCATACCAGTCAATCCATTGACGGTCACATCATTACTACTCGACGCAAAACCACGAATATAATAACTTTCAAGACTCTCTCCACTGGCACCGCTGGTATAAACAGCGGGATCCGTTGCAGCAATAACATCGGTAATATCTACCGCTTGTTGGTCAGCGATGAATTTATCGGTGTAACTGATGGCACTAAATGGCGTGTCTAAAAAGTCTTTATTACCCAAAAATCCCATATTATTGGTGTATGTCACCTGCCCGCCAGCATAGTTAGAGTTCTCCTCAACGTCAGCTTCAACCGTGATTGCTGGTAGTGTGACCGTTGGTAGGTCTTGATCCGCTTCTGTGCTCTGGTTTTGTGCAGTAATGGTCATATCAGTGGCTTGTGTACTACTGACTGGCGTACCGTTGGTCTGGGCATAAGCGGCGGGCATACCCAAAAATACAGTACCAGCAGCTGCCCCACATAAAAGTGCCAGTTTTGCTGAGACAAAATAATTGAGAACAAAAAATGGTTTGTGCTCTGTGAAAGATTGCTTGACGTTGGGGTGTTGGCTTGAATGTTGTTGAAGTTGAGACATAGCGATATCCTGTCGTTTTGATAAACAAATAAGTATTAAGTTAATAAAAAATAATGATAATAAAAATACAAATGATAACTATTTACATAAAGAAGCTAAAAAATAACTTATTTTAGCTTCGATTGAGCAACTTGCCTGCCTTTCTTGGCAATACTAATTATCTGATATAGTCAATCCACTATAAAAGCGTTACAGCGTTAACCTCGCTTGAAATATGACATATACATCTGTACTCAGTTGCCTTGTACCACTCTTAAATTAGATCAACGATAGTATCCGTGATACATTGATGTCTTTAAGAGGTCGTCTGATAACCCTTTAACACATCATCCATCATAATGTTCAACGAGGTCGGACTGGCTGCAGTGATATACCATGCATCGGCATCAACAAACACAACGTGGCCGTTTTTCCATGCTTTGGTTTGACGCAGTAACGGATTGCTCACGTCATCAGGGCTGATGGTCGCGCGATGCTCCATAACCGCAGTACGGTCGACGATATAGATGATGTCAGGATCTGCTTGCTGTATAAACTCACTAGAAATCGGCTGACCGTGCAGGCTGGTATCGTCAAGTGTGCTTGCTGGCTTGACACCTAAGTCATTAAAGATAAAACCATAGCGAGAATGCACGCCAAAATTACTAAAAGCCCCATTGTTATGCAGTACCACCAGCGCTTTTTCTGGGCGATTTTTTGTTACTGCTTGTACGTCTTGCACTCTTGCTTCTAGCTGCGCGACCTGCTCTTTTGCCAAAGCTTCTTTATCAAAAATCTTACCCAAGGCCAACAGGTGATTTTCAACATTTTCGACATGATGCGCCTGACTGTCATTAAAGCTCACATCGAAGTGTAGCGTTGGTGCAATCTCGGACAGCTCTTGATAGTTTGCTGCATGTAGCGGAGTCATCAAAATAAGGTCAGGATGTAGCGCATATATGCGTTCCATATTGGGCTGAACAATAGCCCCTAAATCCTCTATATCAGCATTTTGTTTGTATTGAGCCAAAAAATGCGGCACGTAGTCTTTGACCATGCCTGCAATCGGTACACCAAGCTGGTCTAGAAAGTCAGCTTCGTTCATATCGAGCACGGCAACCCGCTGCGGACGATGATCGAGCACGGTCGTACCAAGTTCATGCTCGATGGTGATGGGCGTCTTTAGCGTCTGCGACGCAGCAGACTCATGAGATGCTTTTTCACAGCCTTGTAAGGGGATGGCTGCCATGATGGCAAGCATCCATACCCAACCTTGTTTTCTTACATTCATATACTCACTCCTGATAAATTAAAGTAATTGCATAAACAACCACGTTCACTACGAATAATCTCAAACTCAAGATCATACAATTCACTCAAGTTACTTTCGGTCACCACCTGCTCAGATGAGCCACTAAAACGCAGTGTCCCATTTTTTAATGCTACGATATGATCTGAATAATTGGCCGCAAAGTTGATATCGTGAATCACCAAAATCACCGTCCGACCCTGCTCGTCACATAAACGCCGTAACGCTTGCATGATGTGTACTGCATGCTTCATATCCAAATTATTCAAAGGCTCATCCAGCAACAACACATCCGTCTGCTGGGCGATGGTCATTGCCAAAAAAGCCATCTGCCGTTGACCACCGCTCAATTCATCTAAATAAGCGTAGCGTAAAGGCGCTAATGCCAAAAACTCAATGGCATCATCAATGATATGGTGATCTTCTGCCGTCAACGCACCGCGGCTATACGGAAAGCGTCCAAAAGAAATCAGTTCCTCCACCGTTAAGCGCAGATTAAACCCAGGCGACTGACGCAGCGTCGCTACATGATGAGCATATTCAGCAGTTCGGATATCACTGATGTCGCGACCCTCGAATAAAACCTCACCGCCACTTGGTTCTAGCAGTCTGGCCATCATCATCAATAGCGTGGATTTCCCAGCCCCATTAGGGCCAATCAACGACGTCACTCCGCCCTTAGGAAAAGCCAAACTGATCTCAGACAGAACACTTTTGCTGCCATAGCTTTTATACACATTGTTAATCGTAATCATGTAAACCCTCTAGTACGAACCGTCAGCGCTAGAAAATAGATACCACCCACAAGGTTGACAAGAATACTGACGCTGGTTTTATAATTAAAGACGTGCTCAACAAAAATCTGAGCCACTAAAAAGATAGCAATCGTAATGGCGCAGGCCATTGGCAACGTGACCTTGTGGCGGTTACTACCTGCAAGCACATACGCGATATTAGCAACAAACACCCCCATAAACACCGTAGGGCCAATCAAGCTTGTAGACACTGCCACCAAAATAGCAATGAGTGCCAAATACCGTTTGACATACTTGGTATGATTCACCCCAAGGGACTGTGCCTGATCACGACCCAACGCCAACACATCTAATATAGGCAAGGTTTTGCGGCCAACCCATAGCGCGGTTGCAACCGCAAGTACCCCATAAAACAACGTCTCAGGCTGAGATCGATTGAATGAGGTATAGCTCAAACCCTGAAAAACAGAAAACTCGCCAGGGCTGATACGCAATTGAATAAACTGAGTCACTGTGCCAATCACCATAGTCAGCACCAAGCCAAATAACAGCAAGGTGTAAACATCGTTCTTACAGCGCGGAAATAGCCAATGGTGCAGTGCCCACGAATACGCCAGCATCAGCGCGATAGAGACCATAAAGTTGCCGCTCACCCCCAAAAACAGTAGCCCTTGCGTACCCATCAAAAAGAGCAATAGCACTTGCCATAATAAATAAACCGCTTCGTAACCCATGATCGAAGGCGCTAAAATTCGATTGCCCACAATCGTCTGAAAAATGATGGCTGAAAAAGCCAAGCAAACACTACCCAAAATAATGGTGGCCAAGCGAATCAAGCGCTTAGGAATCAAATAATCAAAATCTAGACCTGAGCCGATGAATAAAAAGATAAGCGCCAAGATAATAATCAATACAAACATTATTCGAAACTTTGTGGTTACCGTCATCTGACACCCCTCATAATCAGCATGAGGAAGACCACGCCGCCAAGCCCGCCTGCCGTAAGACCAATGGGCACTTCAAAGGGGTAAATCACCAGCCTGCCAAACACATCACACAGCAGCAGCAAACATGCGCCGCCTAGCGCCACAATGGGCAGCGTTCGCGACAGGTTTTCTCCATACTTTAACGCCACCAGATTGGGCACGACTAACCCAACAAAAGGTATCGCACCGATGGTGATGACTGATGCGGCGACTGTCACTGATACCAATATGAGACCCAAAGCGGCAGTGGTGACATAACTCAGCCCCAAACTGGCCGCCATCTCTTCACCCATACCGACCACCGTAAAGCGATGCGCATAAACATAAGCGAGAATAGTGATGGGCAAGATAATATAAATCAGCTCATAATGCCCTTGAACCACCCGCGAAAAATCTCCCAACAACCAGCCTTGCATGCTTTGCAAGATATTGTGTTGGTACGCATAAAACTCAGCGATGGCGCTGAGTACACTGCCATACATCAAGCCAAGGACAGGAATCAGTACAGAACGCTTAAGCTTAATACGGCTGATAATATAAATAAAAATCAGACTCGTAGCAAAACAAAAGACCAGTGCAAATATCATCTTACTGCCAGTACTCGCACCAGGAATCATCGTCAGTGACACTAAAATTCCAAGCTTGGCGGCATCCATTCCCCCTGATGTTGCAGGCTCAACAAACTTGTTACGCACGATATGCTGCAAAATAACGCCACTGACCGACAGCCCTACCCCTGTCAGTATCAACGCGATCAGCCGCGGTATACGACTGGCCATAAGCGTCAGCCATGCGTCCGTAGAAAAAGAAAATAATTCCGACCACATTATATGTTTGGTACCAATCATAAGAGAGGCCAGACATAACGTGGCAAATAAAACTGACAACCTTAATATCATGAAAAATCTGCTGCGCTTGAGAATAGAGTTTCACTCATAAGCATCAGTGGTGACACAGCTGTGTTAGTGATGCGTCAAACCACAAATATCGCCATAAACAGCAAAAAACATTGCTGTAAATATAGCCATACTTGGCACGGTCTAACAAAATTCAGCTGTTTTAACACACACTATCGGAATCATAAGACCGATGCGGACATGCCCCACTATACTTATAATAAAAAACAGAAAAAAAGGCTGTGCTTACTGTCAGTAAGACAGCATCCCATTTGTTGACCACCAAACACGTAAGTGGTTCATTTATTTACCCTGATCAAAATACCCTAAGCCTCATTACTGATCTAAGAGCGCATCCTTAGGAATACCGTACGTTTGAAAGGCCGTACAGCTAGGAATGCGATACACCTCGCGCCCCAATACCTGATTGATAATCACTGCATTTCGATTGGCACCAATACCCAAATCTGGAGAACCGACCCCTTGTTGGAATATTTCTGAATTTTGTATAAAGATTCGCCCCAAACCTGTATCACACCTAAGCGCCGTAAAGTCTTCTTGCACTATAAAATCATCCTTACTGTCCGTTGCCAGTACCGACCCTTTTAATTGCGTGAGCCATTGTGGCCAGTCATGCACATAACCGACAGCAGCAATCACGGCGTCTGTCTCTAGGGTAAAGCGCTGCGCTAGCTGCGTGTGCAAACACTTGATCTCAAGCGCCCCTGACTGGGCGTTTTCTACAATAGATTCCACTTCGCAGTTTGGATGTAAAGATAAGCCCGTAGGCTTTCCACCGATGGAACGCTCATACAGCAGATCATATATATCGGCGATGGTTGAGCAGCTGATTCCTTTATATAACAGCCCTTGATCCCCTGCGATGTCACGGCGTTTCTCTCGAGACAGGCTTTGGAAGTACTGCATATAAGCGGGTGTAAAGCACTCTTGACCAAGCTTTGAGGACTCCATAGGATGAAATCCTGCTGAGCGGCTGATCCAGCGAATGCCCGCTCCTGCGGCAACTTGAGTAGGTGTCAATGATCCTAGCAGTGCTAGTACACACTCAGCCGCACTTTGTCCTGAGCCAACAACGGTCACTTTTTGGCATTGCGCTAAGGCTTGTTGTAAGGAGGCAAACTCAGCGGCATGCTTGACCAAAGGATGATTACTATCGGCCAGCCATTTGGGCATATTCGGTCTTGTACCAATACCAATGGCCAAGTTGGTGCTGCGATATTGCGTTTTTTCTCCTGATGCTAATGTGCTGTCGATGACAAAGTGGTCTTGCTTGGCATCATAAGTAATATCATCGACATGCTCACCAAAATAGCAGCTGGGTAACTGTGTGACGGCCCAGCGGCAATAGTGATTGTATTCAACGCGCGGGATTAAAAAGTGTTCATAGTAATAAAACTGGTATAAGCGGTCATGCTGATGTAAATAGTTCAAATAGCTCAGCGTATGGCACGGATCTGCCATCGTGACAAGGTCGGCAAAAAAAGGGACTTGTAGCGTCGCACCAGACAAAAGCAGTCCCTTGTGCCACTGAAACTCGTGCTTACGCTCTAAAAATCTCGCCTGAACAGTGCGGTGCTCTGAGAGCAATGCCGCCAAGCCCAGATTAAAGGGTCCAAGACCAATACCTATAATGTCAGCAATTTTTTTATTCATTGTGCATAAGCCCTTAATGTCAAACGGTTCCAATATTCAATAGTGCTGGTTTTTTGATATGTCGTTGCAGCAGCATGTCTCTTTTGCGGCGCTTTGTTGCGTGGCCTATCCAGTCTTTAAGAGCCGCTGCACCTCAGTTACATTGCGGCAATGCAATAGCTGCGCTGGCGAGAGCTGCACTGCATAAGTGTCATAAAGGCGCTTTGAGATGGTTTTGAGGTGCTGAGGACGCAGACCCATGGTCATAAAATTCATGGTTTTATCGACAGGCGTATCACTCACCTGACCGATGATGTCTAGATAAATATCAAATAAGGCTTGCTGGCAAAACGTGGTCGTCATGTCAGCGCTGTGCTCTATAGCGACAGGAAGATATGGTGAGACATCAAAGTGAAAGGCTTGTGAGGCGACAATTTGATGAATCGCGGTATCTATAGCCTGCAATAAGCAGTCAATGGTCTTGGTAGCAATGGCTTTGGGCACATGGTCAATATCAAACACGAGCGCGCCATCATGCTGAGTGGTAAAGCGAATATCGATCGCTACCTGCGGCGTTTGCGTCAGTCCACGTTCTAAGCACATGTCATGATCTATGGTCAGTACCGGCCAAGACAGACCGTTGGTAATCACGATAGGCAACACAGGCGCGGCATTGAGTTTTTCAAAGAGCAATCGCGCCAAATCCACCCCTGAAAATGACAAATGCTGTAAGCCTTCGAGCACATCGACTTGCAAATTTGAGGCTTGCTTAACGAAATTTTCTGAACCAACTAGCCACTCAACCGCCATAAACGTGGAGTTATTGACAAGCGTGCCTGTGTATAAGGGTAAAACAGGCACCGCAACCACTATGGATTGCTTCGTCTGCACTTGTGAGAGCAGCTCTAGAATGAGAGCCATAATCACAGAGTTTTTGAACAGCCCTTGTTTTGCCCCAATTTTTCCCAATTGCCGAAACGTCTCCGCTGGTACGACCAAACTGCGGCGCACAAAATGGGCAGCGCCCAGCTCATTTAATGGTCTGATCCATGGCAATGTAGGCACGTTGGTAACGGTAGACAGTTTTTGTACCCAATAGGCCATGTCCGCTGCACGTGACGCCGCTTTAGATTCAGCCTTAGGCATATCTGTTATCACAGCGGGCACAGTCACAGCCTTGGTTGTGGCAGACGGCGCTGTAAACAGCTCAAGCATTAAAGACGCGATCGCGCGGCCATCAAGAATGAGCGCATCAAAACGTATAAAGAGGCGCAACAAGCCATCTGTTAAATGAAAGGCCGTGATGTTCCAAGGCGCGCCCTGCAAATCAAACATTTGGTGCGTATACGTCTCTCGATAAGACTGTAGATAGATAGTGGCCTCTTTGGCTGAGAGGTGGTGCAGATCAATCTCTTGTAGATTGACATAGAGGTCATTACACACATACTGAGTCAGTGTGGTCATATTGATATGAGTGCGTAGACTCTCATGCCGCTTAACAATATCCGTCAAGCGCTGCTTGAGCACAGTCATATCCATACGACCATAGTATTCACGGAACTCCTGCATGGCAACGCCGCCAAGCGGCAACTGTGTCGTACGACCAAGTAGATAGGCTTCTTGTATCGCGGACAATGGCTGCTCGTCAGTCACTATGGTTTTATGATCAGATGGCTGCTCGCTTTGATGACTAGTTTGCGGCTCAGGTTGATAAATAATGCCTTTGGGCAGTCGATTAAACGCCATATCAAGAACAGTAGGATTTTGACTAACTTCTCTCAATAAGCCGATAAATGAGTGAAACAGCGCGGTGACCCACGCCAGTGGCAATGTGTCCAGACGTATATCCCAATTTACCAATATCCCACTCTCTACGCGTACCACCTGAGCATCCAAGGCAACCTGCGGACCTTGAGACGTTGTCCATATCATGTCACCAAAGGCTTGTTTGACATTTTCAGAAAACAGCATTCCTTGCGGTAAATCCAAAGCGGCAGTAAACACCACAGGCGTCTGCTGGGCCGCACCATGATAGCGAGACAAATCCCTCATGATGTTGACACCCGCATAATGGGCATGGTCTAGCAGCTCAATCATCTGATCAGCCACATTTTGACACAGCGTACCCAAGGTTTTGGCTGTCGCTGTGTCTATATTGACAATGACAAAATTAGAAAAATCGCCAATACACTGGTCAATATGGTCTACCACAGGCGCGCGCCAAAAGGTTGGGACATTGAGTCTAAAGAAAGTATCTTGGGTGGCCTGACTCAAGGCAAAAGCGAACAGACCAAGCATTATGCTAGAAAAGGTGATTTTTCGCTGACGCGCCAGCTGCTGTAACGCTTGGTACTCTACGCTTGTCAGCTGCTCACTGAGACAATGACTCTGCGCCGTTTTTGCTGCGCTATCACCCACTGGTAATGAGGGCATTGGAGCGATGCCTGGAAGACGCGCCCGCCACCATGATTTGTCTCTATGATGGCGCTGCTTGATGCTTGCATCTGCTTGCATGGCCTCATGCCAATCAAAAAAGCAGACAACAGGCGTAGAAGTGATGTCTATACCTTGATAACACGCCGCCAAACCCTCTATCAACTGACAAAAGCTGGAGGGATCGACCGCGATCATATCCGTGTCAATATGCAAACGAAAGTTTGATTGATTGAGCAGGCTGACGGAGTACCTTGCCGTTTGACCACTGGTCAAATCCAGCTGCTGGTGCGTCCATTGCTCGCGTTTATTTTCCAAATACTGTACTTGCTTTTGGGGAGTCAGCACGCTTAAATCATCAACTTCAAGCAGGGTTTTTGGTGCAGATGCGGCAATAGTAGGAATGCCATCTGAGCTGAGGCGCATTCTCAAGATAGAATGCCTTAAATGCATATGCTGTAAGGCCGACTCTAGCTTTTGTAAATCAATTGATTGCCCGTCAAATTCAACATAAAGATGGGCGGCCACCCCACCTAAAAATTCAGACTCGCTGATACGGCCAAACCAGCATGCGGCTTGCATGGGAGTTAATTCACTCATTATGTGCTTACTCAGTTGACAAAATAATATATATGAGGCACTGTATCACAAATGATAATCATTAGCATTAACATTTACAAACAATAATTGATAATTATTTTTTTATTGCTCTGATATCCCTTTTTTTACTATGACGTAGCACCGTTTCGCTAAGGTTTTGAGAATATGATTAAATCGCTTATTAAATTTTATCCTTGGCCAAAAAACAGAGCGCAGCACTATATAGCCCAAGGCTACTGGATCAATGAACCACTGACACATATCCTATCTCAGCGTTGCGCTAGCGACCCTAAGGCGACGGCGCTGATTTGCGGTAATCGTCAGTTCAGCTATCAAGCGTTAGATGACTTGTCTACCAATTTAGCCCATCGCATCAACGCTCAAGGTATTGGCAAAGGAGACACCGCCTTGGTGCAGCTGCCCAACACGGCTGAATTTTATATTGTTTTTTTTGCGCTATTAAAAATAGGCGTCGCTCCCTTAAATGCGCTTTATTCCCATCGGCAGCATGAGCTACGCAGCTTCTGTCAGCAAATTAAGCCACAGTTGCTGATCGTGTCAGCGACTCACGAGGTCTTTAAAGACGACGACTTTATTAATGAGCTTCATGCTACCGATCTGAGTCCGCAGCTTGTCTTAACACTGAATGACACTGCAAGTAAGTACAGACTGGAGACATGGATAGCAGGCAGCGATATGGTGGATACTGATGATGCACATCCTGTGCTCTACTCACCTACCCCCGCCGATGAGGTGGCCTTTTTTCAGTTGTCTGGCGGTAGTACGGGCACGCCCAAGCTGATCCCGCGTACACATAACGACTATTACTATAGTGTCAGAGCGAGTGCTGATATTTGCAGACTGGATACTGATACGCGGCTGCTCTGCGCGCTACCGGCGCCGCACAATTTTATGATGAGCTCTCCTGGCGCGCTTGGCGTGCTGTATGCAGGAGGCACAGTCGTTATGGCACCTGATCCTGAGCCTTTAAATTGCTTTTCAATCATTGCGCGTTATCGTGTCACTATGGCGTCACTAGTACCAAGTGCGGTCGTGGCGTGGATAGAGCAAGCGCCCAAACACACAGCACAGCTGCAAACCTTGCAGCTGATACAGGTTGGCGGGGCAAATTTCCCTGAGACGCTTGCACGAAAAGTGCCCACGGTATTTGGCTGTGCTTTACAGCAGGTCTTTGGTATGGCTGAGGGGCTGGTGAATTACACCCGCTTAGATGATCCTGATGAACAAATCTTCACCAGCCAAGGACGGCCGATAAGTCCAGATGATGAGGTGATGATTGTTGATGAGCAAGGCAATCCTGTCCCAGAGGGTGAGGTGGGCATGCTGACCACCCGCGGGCCTTACACTTTTTGCGGGTATTACCAAAGTCCTGAGCATAATACCAACGCATTTGATAAGAATGGCTACTATGCCTCTGGTGACTTGGTACAGCGCACCCCTGAGGGCAATTTGCGCGTTGTGGGGCGCGTCAAAGACCAGATCAATCGTGGCGGAGAGAAGATCGCTTCTGAGGAAATTGAAAACCTCATTCTCGCGCATCCTGATGTGTTAAACGCCGCGCTCATCGCCATCACCGACCCGCGCCTTGGTGAAAAAAGTTGCCTCTACATTATCTCTCGTGACCCTAATATCAAAGCATCAACGCTACGGCGTTATTTGCTAAACACAGGCATTGCTCAGTACAAGATTCCTGATCGTTTCAAGTTTATTGAGTCCATGCCCCTAACCGCCGTGGGCAAAACCGATAAAAAGCACCTACGTACCCTTTAATACAGTCAGTTCACTTACCATCTTAACTATGCTAGCGAGTCCAGTATGACCATCAAAACACTCTCCGATTATCCCATGCCGCAGCCTGAAAGCTACCCTACCAATAAAGTAAATTGGCAACTCGATGCCAAACGAGCCGTACTCCTCATTCATGATATGCAGCGTTATTTTGTCAATTTTTATGAGACGGACAGTACACTTATTAATACCTTGATCCATCATTTAACCCGCCTGCGCCAATGGGCCTATGACAATGGCGTCCCTGTGGTATATACCGCCCAGCCTTATGAACAGCCAGAGGGAGACCGCGCACTACTCAATGCTATGTGGGGCGCAGGCTTGCCAGCATCGACAGCCGATCAGCAGTCTATCGTTGATCCGCTCACCCCAGCTGACACAGATACCGTCTTGACCAAGTGGCGCTACAGCGCGTTTGCCCGCTCAGACTTGCGAGCGCGTATGCAAGGCTGGAACCGTGACCAGCTGATTATAGGCGGGGTTTATGCCCATATTGGCTGTATGGTGACCGCTATAGATGCGTTTATGAGTGACATTCAATGCTTCTTAGTCGGTGATGCGGTTGCCGACTTCTCAGAAGCGGAGCATCGCATGGCACTACAGTATGTGTCTTCGCGTTGTGGTCAAGTGCTCAACACCGAAGCGATCGTCGGGGCAAAAACAAATACAATCACCAAACAGTGGCTTCATACTCGAGTTGAGCAGCTCATTGAGGAAGAGGAGGAGATAGATCCTGAGGAGAATTTAATTATATACGGGTTAGACTCGCTTAGGATTATGCAGCTTGCCGCCGAGTTTAAAGGATATGGCATTGATATTGGTTTTGAAGAAATTGCACGCAATCCAACCTTATCTAACTGGTGGGATTTGATACAACAACAGCAAAAGTCAGCCTAAATAGCACCCTTAGGTAAAAGGATATGAAAAACGTGAGTGATGACCATCTAGAGGGTATTTATACTCCCAACCAAGACACTGCATTTGCAAATGTCGTATTGCATGACTATCTTGATACGATTAAGACCAATGTATTGATCACACCGCCAGATAAAACCGCGCTTATTTTTGCTGACCAATCGATCAGCTACCATGAGGTTGGTCATCATGTTGCAGTAATGATGGCAACCTTTAGGCAGCAAGGCATTCGTGCTGGGTCTGTGGTAGCCATTTGCTTGCACAAAAGCCCCGAACATATCTATACCACGATTGCATGTGCCTTAATGGGTATTGTTTGGCTGCCCATTGATATACAAGCACCGCGCTCAAGAATTGACTATTTACTGACCAACAGTCGCGCCGACTTTGCCGTCAGTCAGGGGCCACTATCGCAGCTGTCTGGCATTCAAATAACGACCATTGATATTGATACCGCGCGCGGTCATAACGATCCGATAGATCTGCGTGACTGGTCTTGCGTCTATGATCTGAGCCGCCGCCCTGCGTACTATCTCTATACTTCTGGTAGCACAGGCAAGCCAAAATGTGTGGTCTTAAACAATCAGGCAACCGCCAACGTCTTGCAACAAACCATCGCACATTGGGACGTCACTCATAACGACGTCTTTATGGCTATCACGCCTTTTCATCATGACATGTCTGTGTTCGATATTTTTACGCCCCTATCAGTTGCAGCGACGCTGGTCATCCCAACTACCGAGCAGCAAAAAGATGCGGGTGCATGGGCAGCATTGATCGCTAAACATCACATCACGCTGTGGTGTAGCGTGCCTGCCATTGTCGATATGTTGCTGACGGTGAGTGGTCATGACCAAATCAAGACCCTGCGCTTAATTGCCCAAGGTGGTGATTATATCAAGCCATCCATAATTACTCTGCTCAAGCAGACCCTGCCTCAAGCGCGGCAGTTTTCTTTAGGCGGGCCGACAGAAACCACCATTTGGAGTATTTGGCATGAGGTCCTTGACGACGATCAACACATCATTCCATACGGGAAGGCCTTAGCACACAACCAGTATCATATCCTAAATGAGCAGCATGCGCCTTGTGAGACTAGCACCATCGGAACCATGTATATGTCTGGAATCAATTTATCAAATGGCTACTTATTGGATGGAGAGACACATCACAATGACTTCATGCCCATTAAAACGACAAATGGCGATGTGGTCATGGCCTTTAAGATGAGTGATTTGGGTTATTATCGAGATGATGGCGCGATCATATTTTCAGGACGCAAGGAAGGGTATCTTAAGGTCAAAGGCGTGCGCATTGCGGCATCTGAAGTTGAAAATGCCTTATCTACCTACCCTGCCATTCATCATGCCGTGGTGATCAGCTGCACACACCCTACCACCGATATCAATGAGCTGGTGGCGCTTTACACCATCAAAAATACGCATGACACAAGCAGTACCAACCGCTTGCCCAAGCAGCAGCTAAGCGCTTTTGATCTAAGAACCTATCTAAAAGATCAGCTACCAAGCTCGCACATTCCCTCTAAGTTTTTATTGATAGACGACATACCGCTAACAGCGAACAGCAAAGTCGATCGTAACAAACTACTAAGCCTAGCGCAGGAACGATTATCTATAGCGCCGACGCCTGTCATAGCGGGCACGCCCACTGATTCTAGTCTGTCAGCAGAAGTGATTGATACCGTTTTGACCTTGTTTAAAAACTATCTACCCAAGCACCAAATACAAACGCTGGAGGGCGATACGCAACTGTTTGCTTTAAGCATAAAACCCAAACAACTGATGACCATTGCCACGCAGCTATCACAGCAACTGAATGTCTCGCTTGATTTTTATTCACTGGTAGTCTGTAAAACTCTGGGTGAGGTGATGATAAAAGCACAGCTTGCTTTAGACCGTCAATAAAGCTGCGTCGCCTAATAAGGATCTAAAAAAGGTTTACCGCGGTAAACCCTTTTTTTATATCTTTGTCTTTTCTATGCCCTTACTCAGTGCTCATACCACCGTGCTAGCACCCTAACGTCGCACCACCATCCACCACCAGATCCTGCATGGTGATATGTGACGCCTGATCGCTTATAAAAAACATGATCACGTTCGTGATGTCTTTAACCTGCGCTATTTTTTGTAGCGGTATGCCAAGTTTATACTGTTTAAGATTGCCCGTAATGGTGGTTTGCTCCCCATTCTCATCTCCCCATAGCTGCGTTTGCATCGCCGTTTCGGTAGATCCTGGTGACACCACATTGGCTCTGACACCATATTCAGCCAGCTCTAATGCCACTGTTTTTGTGAAGTAAGTCAGTGCCGCTTTTGATGCCCCGTAGGCGGACATATTGATACGCGGCATAGTAGCGGCATTGGATGACACCACAACGATACTGCCACTGCGTTTTTCTTTAAAATAAGGCGTCAACTTTTGGCAGAAGTGAAAGCAAGAAAACACATTTACTGCAAAGGTATCCAGCCAATCTTTAGAGGACATATCATTGTGCTGTGCCAAATGCAGGACACCTGCAATATGAATAAAATAGTCAGGGGGACTGACCGTTAATAGTGTCTCACATAAGTGCATAATCTGCTGTTCATCTCGAATGTCGCAAATGTGTACCTGCTGTTGTAACACTGCGGGCAGTTTGTCTTTGGCCTTATCGATACCGATAACCTCAACATCCTCATCTAACAGGCGCTGCATCACATCTGCGCCAATACCTTGATTGACGCCCACCAGCCATGCGGTTTTTTTTATCACAGTGTGATTTGTCATCATGCTGATCCTTAAGTGGGTTACGCGCTGGTGTCACAGAGGCGTAGTATGGTTTTCATTTTGTCTTCTGTCTCACGCCATTCCGACTCTGGATCAGACCCTTCAACGATACCAGCACCCGCGTACAACCGTAATTTTTTATCATTCAATAGCCCGCAACGAATTGTGACGACCCACTCGCCATTGCCTTCTGCATCCATCCAGCCCACCAAGCCTGTGTAATAGCCGCGCTCATACCCTTCATGCTGTAATATAAAATCTTTGGCCAATTGCGTTGGTGTACCACACACTGCGGGGGTTGGGTGTAGCTTTAATGCCAAGCTCAAAGCGTTGGGTGCGGCTTTTCTTAGTGTGCCTTGTAATGTTGAGGACAAATGAAACATGGTCGAGGTTTCAAGCACTTCTGGAAACTCAGACATACTTAGCGTTACACAGTCAGCCACTAGATTGCGCGATATGTTTTCGACAACGATTTTATGCTCGTGCTGATCCTTGATCGACTCCTGCAAGGCTTGTTGGTTCTTTTGATTGTGCTCTAAGCTATCACGCTTGGGTCTAGAACCCGCTAGAGGATTGCTCTTAACGAGTCGATCATTTTTAGACAATAGCAGCTCTGGACTTGCCCCTAGTAGGTACTGCTGATTGTCTACGGGTATCACAAAGTTATAAGCGGTTGGGTTCTTATCCAGCAAGGCGTCTAAATAAAAGGCTAGGTTCTGCGACTTATCAAAACTAACATCAACCGCTTGTGACAGTACTATTTTTGTTAGCTCTGTGCTTTTGAAAGTCTCTAACGCATAATTGACGGTTTTTTTGAACTTATCTTGATTCACCAGTAATGTCTTGTTCTTGATGTGCGTCTCATTTTTTATCAGATCAGTTTTTTTGGTTTTTTGGTCCGACTTATCGTAGTCACTATAAAAATTTAATACCGCGTCATTTCTGATATCAAAAGGAATAGCAGCAATTAAGATTGGATTTTTATCGCCATTATTTTTCATCTCTTTAAAACGATCAGCGATACGCTGATTAAAATGTGCCGTATCTGCTGCAGGTGTCATTAGCGTCTGCGAAAAATTCTTGCCAATCAGGTGATATTCTTTTGTGGAAAAGCAGGCAAAATGTGCTTCATGATTTGTCGGTGTTTCTAAATAGTGTTGTAAAGACATAATTGATATCTCACTGTGGTTATTAATGCATCGATCATTATTGTTACTCACGTTTTATAAATAAAAATAATGGTGATATTGATAATCATTATCAATGATAAATTGCAGGTGGTACTTGTATTAAATGTTTGATACTTATGGACTGTGCTTGATTGACTGTGTTCTACAGAATTGCCAAGACGCTATCGCCACTTGCTATGGACACGTGGCTGCTGTGATCAGTGCATTATATTCATTTTTAGATATCTCTATGATATAGAGCAGATGGTAATGATATGCTGCTCTGTTATCACCCACTGCACCTGCATCACCGCTTGGGCCAGTCCGTTTCCTTGTGCCTTTTGCGTGCTATCGATGACGGTAAAAGTCATAACATCACCAGACACGCCCATATACTCAAACGCTAAAAAACTCAGTAATACATTATATTTGGCATATATCGCCTTAATGAGGCTTTCTTTAGCAGAAAATATCATTAAATAGATATAGTGATTCGGATGTGTGCCACACGAATATTCTACCAGTGCCATAGCTTCTTGATCATTTAAAAAAGCGTAGTGCTGAGGCTCATCACGCTCAAAGCAAACATTGTTTATTTTGGCCTCAATATCCACCCCTATAGCACTGCAATCCTGCATAGATGGTTGCCGATAAGCGCAGCAGATCGCCGTACACGATGTTTTGTCACCTGTGTGGCTAATGCTCCCTGTTATGCCATTTGGCCATAGCGGCTCGCCATGCTTCCCTTTTAATACGGTAAAATGAGTCAAGCCAAACGACTGTAAGGCAAGCTTTGCCGCCAAGCGCCCCGTCAAAAAATCCAGCTTTCGCTTTGTGGATACGCGGGTTAATGCCTTTGGTAAGTCAATATCAAAACAATCATACGCCGCCTCTATCGCAAAATTGGCGGTCAATACAATCACAGACAGCTGATGTATCTGGTGATGCGCGAGCGCCACAGTGATATACGTCAGCCGAATATGCTGGCGTATATCACTCAGCGCCCGCGCATCTTGTGCCAACAAAGCATTGATGTCCGATACCTCACGCTTTGCGGTGTGGTAACGCATACAGCAAACAGTCCTCTATTTTTTTTAGCATTTGCGTAAGCGATGACGGATTTAAAAAATAAAAATGATCGCCTGCCAGTGCATGACACCCCAAAAAAACCTCAGAATGTGCTTGCCACGCTTGCATCATCGCCTCGTCTTCGATATCTGGATCATCAATACCGTAAAATGCAATTAAGGGCGCGGTTAAAGGCGAAGGTGTCTTGGTCATCTGCTGACAGATAAGCTGGTCACTGATAGAAAAATCATTACGCATAATGGTCAAAAAATAGTTCAGCGCTGCTGTATTTTGTAAAATCTCAGGCGGAAAATTATTGTAATGCACCAGTTTTTCGATAATCTCATCATCCGTTAAGTGCTGCCTGTCGCAAATATGTTGCAAATATTGCGGCTCTGGGCGACTGCTGACCACTACCAGTACCAACAGTTCAAGCGCATCCTGTGCGCGTAGATGATCGATCACCGGCCATAGCAAAGCGCCACCGACACTGTGCCCAAATAAAATATAAGGGACGTCTTTATAGGACATTATCGTCTGGGCAATGTCTGCTGCCAATACATTTGGATCATTAACCAATGGCTGCCCCGATCTGCTGCCATGGCCTGCATACTCTATCGGTATGATTTTTATATGCGTATGTTCACAAGTCTCGGCCACCACTGGCTTCCATGCGCTATAGATCGCAGAGCTGCTGCCCGCTGGTGGCAGACAAAACAGGTGATAACGGTTATTCATTGACATCATATTCACTCAGCTTTATATCTCTATGTTTCACCATCTATAGTGTCTGTCTTCAAACACAGGAGCGAACAGCACGCAACTGCGTTTGACCGTCTTTGATATGAGATGACCACTCTATATCAGCCCTATAAAGCGATAGATTGTGTCGGCTGCCAGATCGTCGAATCACGATGCGTCACAAAAACCACCGTGGCAGACAAGGCGCGAATGCTATCGACAATGGCCTTTTCGATCTCTTCATCCAAAGCCGATGTCGCTTCATCTAATACCAAAATAGGCGCTTTTTTGATTAATGCGCGTGCCAGTGCGACGCGTTGACGCTCTCCTCCTGATAAAGCGGATCCTTGCTGACCCACGGACTGATGTATTCCTTCAGGGGCACGATCAATCACAGACTCCAGCGTCATTTTTCGGGCAATGCTGTCAACCTCAACGTCTGATGCTTGCGGATTGCCAATACGGATATTTTCAGCCAGAGTGCCTGTAAATATGATAGGGTCTTGAGGGACATAGGCAATATGCGCTGCTAGATCTTCATATGGCATGTCACTGATCTTTACGCCGCCGAGCAAAATATGACCGTGCTCAGGATCGTCAAAGCGCATCAATAACTCAAGCAAGGTGCTCTTACCGCTGCCGCTCACACCCGTAACCCACACTCGATTGCCTTCTGGAATATCAATATTGATGTCTTTTAAGACGCATGCATGACTCACCTGACACACACTGAGCTGATAGTCAGCAGGAGCGGACTTGATAAGGGCAGGCTCAGGCAGCGTTGGTGTATTGATCGCCTGCTGATAATTCTGTAGAGAGGCCTTTAAATCATTAATACCCAAACCTGCCACAGCCAGTTCACCAAGTGGTGCGGCTGCACGACCGACCAAAATCAGCACCGCCAAGACCATTGCCGCACTACTGCCACCTGTGATAATGAGGTAAGCGGCCATACCGGCTAAGGGTAACACCGTAGCTAGGTTTGAGACAAACACGGCCATGGCGGCAGCGTTGTTGGTGCTTTTTAAGGTATCTTCTTGAATACGCCAGCGCTGCTCAATACGGGCGATGGCGCGCTTGGGGCCTGCCGCTGTTCTTAATAACTCAATATGATCTACCAATTCAAGCGTCGCTTCTGCGGTGCTGGCTTCTGCCTTATGCCGATTATTATCTGCCAGGCTTAGCGCCCGCTGTGATAAAAACTGGGCGATCAGAGACAATATCAATAGCGCCGCCGCCACTAATGCCAGCGCTAACCCTGCAACCATGCCGATCCCAAAGACCAAAAATAAGGGAATGCAGGGCGCATGCAAGAACTTTTGCAGCTGATGCGCGGGGATACTCATAAATCCTGGTATGCCTTGACCGGCAATGGTCGCAACCTGAGCACGATGCTCATTGGTAAACCAAGACAGTTTGGTGCGTGATAAAGCCTGACCCAGCGCCGCGTACAAGTCACCCGCCAGCCGCACACCAGTTAAGTAGCCTGAACGATTGACCAATACGGTAGCAAGAATGGCGGCCGCAGCTGTGATTAAGACCCATTTGGGCGACCATTGATTGACAATACCCAGTGCCAGCGCGGTATAAGCAATGGCTTCTAGGACAGCGACCGCTATCCAGCCTACCCCTACTGTCATCAATCGCCTGCGCGCAATTGCTGGTAATGACGATGTCGGCTTTTTGTGTGGTGTATCTACGGTAATACTCATGACAAACGCTCCAGATCAGTATTGGATGTCAGCTCTAGTCGAGCATTTGTTTGCTCCGACAATGCCTTGTCATGAGTCACCATAATGATGGTCTTTTCTTGGTTATGTGCTTCATCTAGCAAGGCTTTTAGCACTTTTGTAACCCTCGCGTGATCCAAAGCGCTGGTCGGTTCATCAAGCAGAATGATAGGTGCTGATGATAAGAATACGCTGGCAAGACCGATACGCTGACGTTCGCCGCCTGAGAGCGACTGAGCATCAGCGCTCAGCTCCACGCTCAGCTGAGCGCACTCTAGTGCCGCATTAAGCGCTTGATCTGTGGCATTCGGGGCAAATAATAGTAGGTTGTCTTTGACGGTTGCAGGCAATACATCACCCCCTTGCGGTACGAACAATACAGCATCATGTTTGGTGTTTTCATCCAGCTTGGCTATATTCGTGTTTGCCAGCTGCACCTGTCCGGTGTGCAATGGCTCAAAACCTGCCAGCATACGCAGCAGCGTCGTTTTACCCACGCCGCTGGGCCCTGTGATGGCAGTGACGGCATTGGTCTTAAACGTATGCGTCAACCCGTCAATTATTTGGACATTATCGATCACCATCTCAGCGTCTGTAATTTTCAGCGTGAACGGCGCTGATAGCTGCGTTATTTGACCCTTGGGTAATATTGGTTGTTGTAATAATGCGATCAGCCGACTTGCCGCCGCTTTACCAGCGCCAACATAATCTAGCCCATGCCCCAAACGTAACGCGGGACTGACAACGGCGAGACTAAAAAACAAGATCGTGGCCATCACTGGGGTGTCGTAGTCATAAGCGATCAGATAAGCAACGGCAAATGTCGCTACCGCTTGTAGCAGTGCCACGGCCATACCTGCGAGCGTCGCCACTTTACTTACCCACATGACCAAGCTGTCTGTAAAGCGCTTGGTGGCATCATGATAAGCAGCCAGCGCCCCCGACTGTTGGCCATAGATGCGATTGACGCGGATACCACGTGCATAGTCATCTACAGCAGAGATGACCTCGCCCACCACCTGCATGCGCGCAGCACCATCACGCGCTGTCACGCGCGGCACAATGACTAGATAATATAAAGAAGCGATCACACCTGGCAGTAAGACCCACAGCGCCACAGGGCCTGCCACACTCACCAATATAACAATAGATGCCAGCGGTAAAATCGCAAAGCTTGTCACCTCTGAGGGTAGATGCGCCACCATATGATGCAGCGTCGTAATATCTTCTGACACCAAGCGCCGTAAAGACTGATCGCCTTGTTTGGATAATGTGCTGGCAGGCAATCGGGTCACATGATTGGCCACTTGCCGCCGCAGTCTTGCAGAAAACGCTGCTTCTGCATCATGAGCAAGCCAAGATGCGGCCGCTGCAAACAAAGCGCCTAGCAACCACAGCCCCACAGCCGCAATAACCCACTGCGATGCAAGATCATCGATTAATTTGACCAAGCACCACAGCGCCCCAAGCATGGCCAGACCAGATAAGGACGAGGACAGCACTCCAATAGAGAGCTTGGGTAGTGCAGGACGTAAAGTGGGCATGATTACTGGGTCAGTCATCAAGCTGCGCAATGTTAACTTACTCATTGGCTTCTCCGATGACCGTGGTTGGTTTGTTTCATAAATTGAATCCAGCGCGCTTATTTACCAGCATGATTGGTTGTCAGCATGATTAGAAAAAGGTAGCGGCCAATAGTTTTGATCGCTTTGCGTTTAAGGTTAGGTAGAACAGTGATGCTAAGACCGCATTAGCTGGGCTGTAGACGCTCTTGTAAGCTTGCAACCACATCTTTAATCAAAGCATCAATCTTGTGACTGTCTTTATGATGCGCGGTCGCAATCAAATGAGCATGATCCTCAGAGACAGCAAGGCCATGCTTTTTCCACACCGCCTCAGCGGGGCACGGAAAAACCACAGTGATAGAGTTGGGATTGCGCCACGCATCAATCCCCGCTGCTTGGAATTGATCAACCGCATATTGAGCCATGCTCAGACAGCGATGGATACGTTGCTGCCACTGCCGTGCTGAACGGTTATGAATGGCCGCCCACATAAATAGTACGGAGTGACCATTTCGAGAGCCGCTAATGGTTTGATCGCGGGCGCAGATATAGTCGATATCTACGGCGATACGATCGACGTTGTTACGTTTGGCAACGACAATACCGCATGGCACAGGCGAGCCAATCATTTTATGTCCAGACACACTGATAGAGTCGATACCATCGGCAAATGAAAATGGCTGCGGACAGTCCACAAAAGGCAAAATCATACCGCTGAGCGCCGCATCTGCATGTAAATAGTAGTCCTGACGACAGATGCCAATGTGATCTAATTGCTGTTGAATGATTTTTATATTGTCTACCGCTCCTGACATGGTCGTACCAATATTGGCGAAGATGATGGGGTTTTTGTCCCCATTGCGCTGCACCTGATGAATCAAATCATCGTAATCCATTTCACCGTTGTCTAAAGACGCAATGACACACGACTTCATGCGCAGCAGTTTTGCAATTTTTAAGACCGAATAATGCGTCTCTTTGGAGTAGTACAGCGTGGCATGGGGAAACAGCTCTCTTGCTAAATAACAGCAAAACATGTTCCCTTCTGTCCCACCGTTAGTGACATAGCCCCAGCTGTCCTTAAAAGGTATTTGAAACAAATCGGCATAGTAATTCATTACCTCTTTTTCAAACGAAAATGAGTTCAGCGCATAGTTACTGGGTGCGTCCCAGTCGCCGCAGTTGTTGAGGGAAAAATTAAAAAACCGATACAAAGCAGAATAGTCGAAGTCTGCAGACTCAGGATAGCCAACATTAAAATACTGATTTTTTAGGCAATAATGCCAAAAGTCATTGAGACGTTCTTGACAAGCAACAGGTAGCATCACATTCATTCCCACCACAGATTAGGTTATACATGGTTATTTTTTACGATTAAACAGTCAACCCAAGTAAGTTTTCTACTGTTAGGTACGTACTTACAGGCGATTAACTCCCGCTATAATTTTTTGTCAATCAGTTATGAGCAAAGGCTTTAGAGCCTTGTTATGAAGAGGCTATTTAGGCGTGGCTAAATTCACACTCTTGACAATAGTTTTGATTATAATGATAATGATAATGATAATCAACATCATTTAAAAATTAAGATTTTGATTTGCTCATCAACGCTTAGCTCGCTGATATGTTTTGGTACGTTTCATTTGTGCATACAGTTCATGAGTACAAAACTTCAGTGCCTCCTATTTAGATAGCATATGCGGCACTGGACTGCTTACTTTTTGGTGTACAACCCGATCAGACGCTTACTATTCGACGTGAGGCATGAGTACAAGAGCATTGATACAAATACGCTGCTACACCAGCCCTCTTTACACACATGCCTCTTTACAAGAATGAGGTTTTTATTAGTTTTTATTCAATAGGACAAATTATGTTGGCACAGAATTCTACATCACAAGTACAGCTGCTCATGCCAGTCAGCGACTATGAAGAACACATTTGGATGCTACAATTACAACAACCTGAACAGGTTATTCGACACAGTGGGGCTTGGCGTCTGAGTAGCGATATCGATGAGGTGGTATTACGCCAAGCGATCAAAGATACTATCGAGGAGATACCTGATTTAAATGTCAGATACCGCTTTAGTGATGATGGGGACTTGTATAAATACCAATATGAACAACCTGAGTGCTGCTTACAGACGGCCAGCGTGGCTGCTACCGACATCCCTAACTATATGTCCAAGCTTAAGGATATGCCGTGGAATGCGGCTCTTAACCCGCCTTTTAATTCATTTATTGTACATACTGAGTGCGATACTGTTCTCATACTAGAATTACATCCCATACTTGATCAGGCTCATCATTTAACAGACATTACTGGTGTCATAAAAAACCACTATCATCAGCGGATGCCGCAGGATGCTACTCTGAGCTGGACAGCCATTGAGGCGCCAGTATCAACACCCAGCACACAAAAAAGCGCCTCAGAGCAGGCGCAAAATCAAGAAGCGCTTACGGCCATTATCCTTGGCGAATTTCGCGCCGCACTGGCAGAGCCTGAAATGACGGCAGTAGATGATTTCTTTGATTATGGCGGTCACTCATTATTAGCCACCCGTATCATTGGCAAGCTTGCCCAATCTCATGGTATTGACATTGGTTTTAACGATTTTTTTAAGTCACCCTCAGCTACAGCCCTTGCCGAGCATGTGAGCGTCAATACGACTGATCACACGACCGAGACGCCAACAGCAGCAAATGACGCTGCCGTCTTTCAAGAACAAGCACCACTGACATTGGCGCAGCAGTTTTTGTGGCATGCTTATACGGCCTACGAGTTTAGTCCGATATACAACCTGCCTTTTGCCGTCGCTTTTTCTGAGGCGGTCGATGAACAGATTCTCTATCAAGCTTTTAGCGATATCATCAAACGTCATGCCAGTTTGCGTACGACCTTTCACACACAGAACGATGTAACGATACAGCGCATTGTGCCTGTCTCGGAGCTGAATCAATATCAATGGTTTTGGTCCAGTGAAGACAGTCAAGGCGTCACCCTGACTGATGAAGCCGATTACCAATTTGACCTCGCCTCTGAGCTGCCATTAAAAATTCGCTTTTTGCAAAGCCCAGCATCTGAATCACAAGTGTTGTCCTTACTGATACATCATATGGTCATTGATGAGTGGTCATTAAATACCATCATGGCAGACCTCTCTCAAGCTTATCTGTCTCGAGCCCTACATCAAGAGCCGCAGTGGGATACAAGCGCAGGTAATATCAATGATTTTGCGCTACTTCAGCAGCAGCAAGGGATAAACCAACAACATGTCAATTATTGGACAAATAGGTTACGTGATGCCCCTAAGGGCTTCTCTCCGCCTGACTCATCAGATAGCGCCACTATCACGCCATATGAGATATCAACCAACGCGCAATGCATAGAGCTTGATCTTGGTACAGAGGCCTATAAGACAATATCTGCCTTTGCTCGGCAACATGGTTCGTCCTTATTTGGGGTTATATATACAGCTATCGCCCTATCTTTGCACAAGCAAAGTGGGTTAGACGATATCGTTATTGGTACGTCCGCCTCTGGCAGAACCGATGCCGAATTCTTCGATACGGTTGGCTATTTTACAACGATGGTCGCTCATCGCATCCAATTCGATACTGAACAATCTGTTGAATCGCTACTCAACGATATTACGTTTACCATCAATGATTCGATGCGCTATGCAGACATTCCGATTGATATTATTCAAAAATCACTGGGAATGTCCCCTACCGATGGCCTACTCTTTGATGTCTATATACACATTCATTCAAATAATGCCTTAAACGGCACGTTAACTGACCCTAATAATAAAGCGCTACACTATCAGCAGATACCACCGAAAAAAGACATCTCGATGTTTGGGCTACATTTTGAGATTATGGATGACGTATTTGAGGAAGATCAGCATGCTTTACGCATAGTGACTACCTATCAAAACGACCGCTATTCTACGGCGTTTGTAGAGAGTATTTGCGACAAAATCAGTCAGATATTAGAGATACTAAATACCACCAACGGCAGTCATTATCCGCTCGGTCAAGTGCTACTCTGATGTGATTTAAGCGCGCAAATTTACACACGATTTTTGATATATTGGCATATATAAACTTCTTCATAACGGTGCTGTATTTTTCAATGCGATTGGCGATAAATCATACCAATCGCTCAGCTAATGTCATTTGAGGTGTAATGGACATTATTCATGCTGGCGTAGGCTCTAAAGCTATATACTGTCTA